>JADLHS010000241.1 GCA_020848635.1 Limisphaerales bacterium | reverse complement strand
CGAACAGCACCGTCCAGTCACGGAAGGTTTGCACCGCGCTCGCTTTCACGGCCAGCGGCACTTCCATTTCTTCCAGCAGGATTTCACCCGTGACAAAGAGGCCGGGCCGCCAATCGCCATCAGGGTTGGGCAACACCACGCGCGCCAGCAGCGTTTGAGTGTTCTCTGCGCCGAACGGCGAGATGTAGGCAATCGTTCCCTTGTCTTTACGCAAGCCGTCGCCGCCGTCAATCATCACGGTCTGCCCCGCCTTCACTCGGGCTGCGTCCTGCCGGTAGATGTTCAAATCCACCCAGACGTTGCTGAGATTGGCCACGATGTAAATGGGTTCGCCCTCGCTGACGAACTCGCCGGGAATCGCGTGTTTCTCGATGATGGTGCCCGCAAGATCGGACCTCACTTCGTAGCGCTGCAAACTTTCGTTGCTCTCGACGACGGCCAGCAATTCATCCTTGCCCACCTGGTCGCCGAGCTTCTTGCGAACTTCCTTAAGCACGCCGGGATAACGTGGCACGACGTGCTTCATCTGTTCCTCGTTCGGAACGATGCGGCCATTTACCTTGAGCGTGCCCTTAATCTTCACCGGCCCGACGGTTTCAACCACCACGCCGGAAGTCTTCGCCACCTCGGGCGAAAGTTCGACGCGCGCTTCCGGCGACTCGTATTGCCAGTGATGCGTTTGCCCGCCGCGCTCCGCTGTCACCTTTACTTCAAACGAGTGCGGTTCGTAAATCGTCTGGTCGCCCACGAGATAATCGCCCTCCTTCTTGAATTGGATGACATCCATGCGCCCGCCGAGCCGGTTCAATTCAACGGTCAACTTCACCTGCACTGAATCAACAGGCGTGTCCTTCTCGTAGAAGTAAACGCGGAACTGCGGCGGCACGCCGCTCTCGAAAATGATGATCTCGGTGGCAAAATCACCTTCGCGTAACATGCGCCCGCCGTGCGGGCCACGTTCTATTTCCGCGCCCTCCTCCTCGCTGTGTCCGACGTGCTCGCCGTGTCCATGCGGGTCAACCGCAGCGGCAGGTTTGATTTTCTTGAGCGCCAGCGTCGTGACTACCGCGCCGATCGCGAGCACGACCACGATGGCAATGATTTGGTTTTTCTTCATAAGGAAATGATTTCGATTTTCAACGGGTTAAGATTTCAGGGTTGGGTTTTATGGCTGGTCGGCTGGTGAAACCAGCGGCTCGCCGATGAGCCGTTCAATGGCGATCACGGCCTGATGATAATCACTGAGGGCGCGAAAATACTGGCTGCGGGAAGCAAACAAGGTGCGCTGCGCGTCGAGCACTTCGAGATAACCAAGCCGCCCTTCGGTGTAATACTGGCTCACCGTGTCGAACGACTGCTGCGCGCCGGGCAGAACTTGTCCCTTGAGCGCAGCGACTTCCGCCGCCGCCGCTGCGAGCCGCTGCCAAGCCTGACCGAGCGAGGTCTTCACGCGCAATTCCGTCGCTCGCTGTTCGTCGCCCGCCTTAGCGAGTTGATACTCCGCCTCCTTGATGTTGCCCTGATTCTTGTTGAAGAACGGCAAAGGGATGGAAACGCCCGCGACAAAAGCGTTGTCTTCCGGCCCGCTCAACCGTCGGTATCCACCTCCCACGGTGACGTCCGGCACGCGCCGGGATTTCTCCAGCTTCACGTTCGCTTCGCGCTGCGAAATCTCCGTGGCCCAACGCGCAATGTCAGGATTCTGCCGCAGTCGCTCCAGCAATCGCTCCAGATCGGGAACGCTTTTCGTGCTTTCCAAGTTTCCCTCAACCCGCTCGAAGCGCGGCTGCGAGTTGCCCCAATTGGATGCCAGCCGTTGCCGCGCCGCTTCGAGCGCCCGTTGCGTCTGGTCGCGTTCGATTTGCACCGAGGCCAGCGCCACCTGTGCCTTCGTGCCTTCGACCGCGAACGTGCGCGCCGCCTCGACGCGCTTGTTCACCGCTTCGACCGCCTTTTCTGCCAGCCCCACGGTTTCCTCCGCGAGGGCGAGGCGTTGTTGCAGGTTCAACACTTCGACAAACGCTTCCGCCGTCTGCGTGAACAATTCAATGCGGCGCTTCTCGTAATCCCAACCAGCGAGGTCGCGCGAAAACCTGGCGGCGTTCACGCGCGCGGTGCGCTTGCCGCCAAGTTCAATGAGTTGACTCAAGGCGAGCGTGGTCTGCGCTTCGCGGACACCTTGGAAATCACCCGTGCCCAGCACATCCTCGACCTCCACGCCCGCTTCGGGATTGGGTCGCAGTCCAGCTTGCAGAATACGCGTTTCACCGATTCGCACGTCCCACGAAAACGCGGCGAGATCAGGATTGCGCACCAGTGCCAGCGCGAGCGCCTGCCGCAAAGTCAGCCCGCCGGTTGGTTCTTCGATGGTTCGCGGTGGCGTGGACGTATTCGTCGCCGCTCGGGGTGGGCGAAACGTGACGAGTTCCTTGCCCAGCGGGCGCGGTTCGGCCCATGCCTCGAACTCGGTTGCGGGCTTGGTAGCGCAACCACTGAACCCGGCCACGAGTCCAACGCCTGCCAAGACTAAAACACTGCGGATTGTTGTTTGCTTCATATCAAATCGGCTTAAACCAAAAATGGGAACACGAGGCGCGATGCGAGATCACGCCGAACAAACGGGAAACGTTCTCAGCGAAAGCGAGGATTAATCAGGAAGCAAACTAAGGAGCGCGGACCGGAAGGGCGGTGCGCGATAGGAATTGCCAGCACTTGGGAAACTCCGGCGGTGCAGTGGTCAAAATGCTGGCGCTGACTTCAGCAGGAAAAACATTTGCGAAATCCAGCACCGGCGACAAGGAGAGCAGAATGAAATCGGGGGTTGGGAGCGTCAGGCGGGTCTGATTGAGCTTATATTCCGATTTCTCAACCAAACAGCATCCATCGTCATTGCGATCAGAACGCTGTTCGTTGTGGCAATCGCTTTCGGTCAGGCAGGCGAGGAATTCAAGACCGGGAACTCTTTCTAACTGGCAATGCGCGGACACTGGCAGCCAGAGGAACGCTGCCAGCGCAAAGAAAACGTTTCTAAAATACCGCACGCCATCATGGATGCCCGAAAGGCAGGATTCGTTCAAACTAATTTTGAGAGTTAGTGCCGTTATCTTCAGGTCGCGGGCTTGTAAACTGCAGGAAGTCTTGCCTGCGATCATTCACCCGTCATCGCTGGCACGGTCTGCGCATGAATTGTTGCTGACCTGCGATTCTTCCCCCGTTTTCGTCCGCACATCTGGATTCACGCGAAATGCCCAATTCCAGATTAATGTAACTTTTGGGCCGAACGCGGCTCAATAGGCGGCAGAGTAAATATGAAAAATCCAAACTGCTCACCCGGGACATGTGGTGATGTCGACCGGGCTGAAGCCAAAGCCCGCTGGAATCCTTACCTTGTGGGGGTCGGGATCGGTATCTTGAGCTGGTTCGCATTCGGCCTCGTCAACCAACCGCTCGGCATTTCAACAGCACTTTCTTCCGCTTCCAGTGTTTGCGCTCTGCCAATCATGGGCAGTGAAGGCGTGGCGCAAAACGCCTACTGGATCAAAAATCCGCTCAAATGGGACGGTGGGATGTTGTTTCTCGTCGGCACATTTCTCGGCAGTCTGATCAGCGTTCTAGTCAGCCGGACGTTCCGGTTAGAGAAAGTTCCTGCAACATGGTCGCAGCAATTTGGCGGCTCGAAGGTGAAGCGATTCGTGGCGGCATTTCTTGGCGGCGTCATCATCATGTTCGGCGCACGCATGGCGGGTGGTTGCACGAGCGGACACGGCATCAGCGGTTCGCTCCAGTTGGCGCTCAGCAGTTGGACGTTTTTCCTGACGATGTTCGTGTTTGGCATCCTGACGGCGCTGGTTCTCTTCCGCAAACGTGCGAGCACACCCCAGTACACTCCTCCTGAATCATGAATTTTCCTGTCTCTGCTGAAACCGCCCGCTTGCTGGCCATTCCCATGGGCATCCTGTTTGGCGTCCTGTTGCATCGCGGCGGCGTGGCCAACTACAACGTGATCGTGAACCAGTTTCGGTTCAAAGATTTCACCGTTCTCAAAATCATGTTCACCGCGATCATCTTCGGCGGTATCGGCGTCTTGCTGCTGAAGACCACGGGCCACGCTCAATACCACATCAAACCCGCCAACATGCTCGGGGTGTCGCTGGGGGCTGCATTGTTCGGTGTCGGCATGGTGCTCTACGGTTACTGTCCGGGCACAGGCGTGGCCGCCATGGCCACCGGAAGCATTCATGCCACGGTGGGATTCGCCGGGATGTTGGTTGGTGGCGTGCTGTATGCGCTGAGCTTCAGCTGGGTGGAGGCGAATATTCAAAAAGTCGCCGCGCTCGGCAAAGTTCGTCTGCCCGACATCACCGGAGTGCCGGATTGGGGTTGGTTCGCCATTCTCGCCGCCATCGCAGGCGTGATGTTCTGGTTAATTGAAACCCGATTCAAGCCGACCACGACCCAGTGACGCATTACGCCGACCGGTGCGTTGTTTCAAATCACCAAGTCCGGCGGGCGCGGTAGAATTTAGTTGTCGGCGCGTTCGTGCCGGTGTCTTCAACAAAAAGCAACGTCCCCGAACTATCGAGAAATTCGAGCAGCGCCCCGTCGGTCCAAGTCACGAGATCGGTGCTGGATTGGAGGCGGAACTGCTGGTCGGTTGCGCCGGCGAAGAGAAAGACATCCATCCCCGAGGCCCGGCTGAAGCTCGCCACCTGGATCGGCGTCGGATCGGGAACTAACTGGCTGCGCAGGATTGCGCCCTCGCTGCCCACGGTTACAAGCTGGCCGTTGTGACTCGTGACGCCGTAGAGTGATTTTTTGGTGAGCGTGCCGAAGCTGAACCAGTTGGTCGCATCGGGACTACCAAGCATTGTGCCTTGATTGCCGACAATGAACCAGGTGTCCTCGACGAAGTCCGCCGCGTTGAGCCACGCAGTTGTTCCGCTGGCGTTGGTTCGCCATTGCACGCCGTCCGCACTGGTCAGGATGCAACCGTTTTGGCCGACGGCAATCAACCGGTCATTCAACCAACGCGCCTGACTCAACCAGTTCGTCGTTCCCGAAAGGCGTGCGGTCCAATTCGTGCCGTGATCACTGCTCGTGAGAATCACACCGTCATCGCCGACCGCCACGAGGCCGCCCGGAAAGGGCGCAACACTCATCAGCAGGGTGCTTGTCGGTGTGGGGCGTCGAGTCCAGTTTGTGCCCCTCGGACTGGTGAGGATCGTTCCATTTCCGCCCGTGAGGATGAATTGTTCGCCGTCGTGGCAGACGCCCTGCAAATCATTGGTCGTCGGTTTGGGCAAGAGTTCATTCCAGAGGAACTCGTTCGTACCCCATAAGATTGTTCCCTGAGTGCCGACGGCAAGCAACAGGTGGGAACTGCCGCCAACGCCGAGCAACACGGAGTTGGTGGCGGTAACGGGCACGAGTTCATAATCCCAATCCACGCCATTCGGACTGCTGAGAATCGTTCCGTAATCACCCACTGCCACGTAATGCGTTGGCGTTCGGGCCACCGACCAAAGCCAGGAGCGGACCGATTCCGTAAGCGGCTGCCATTTCACCGTTTCAGCGGAGTTTGTTTTGCTGCCCTCCACCGCAAAACCCGACCGTCCCGCCAGCAGGTAATAGCCGCTGTTCCACAATGCCGAATAGTAGGTCCACGCTGGCGCGGGCGTAGTCAGCACGGGGCTGAGTTGATTCGACCAGGCGCTACCTTCCTCCGAGAGCCGGACTTCGAGGTTACCAGCGGCGAGGTGCGAATTCGTGACGCCGGTCGCAGCGTAGAGATGGTTGGTCGCGCCCAGGCTGATCGCCGTCCACTGGCTTCCATTCACGCTTGTGAAAGCGTTGCCGCCATCGCCCACAACTAAAAAGTGATCACCCATCCAGGCAACACGATTGAGATTCGTCGTCGTGCCGCTAGTGCGCACCTGCCACGAATTTCCATTTTGGCTGCTGGCAATCAGACCACGTTCGCCCACGGCGATAAAGTTTGACCCACTGCACGCCACGCCGCGCAACCAGTTGGTGAACGACGGCGCGATGCGCTGCCAGTTCACCACGTCGGCGCTGGTGTAGATTGCGGCGTTGTCGCCCACGGTAACGACGAGGTTGGAGGAAGCGGCGACGCTTTCGAGCCAGTCAGATGTTCCGAGCGTCAAGCCGTGAAAATTCCAGGGATCGTCGGCGAACACGATTGTGCCCGCTTCGCCGGTGATGACGAGCCGTCCGTTGAAGAACGTGACGCCCCGCAAGGCAGCCGTCGTGTAAGTGTCGCGCGGCATCCACGTCTCCCAATCGTCGCTGAGGAAAATCTGCCCACGTTCGCCGACTTGCACGCTCAGCGCGGTATTGGCTGCTTGATCCACAATGTTCGCGCCGTGCGGTGAGGGATTCGACCAGCGCCACAGCGGTGGGATGGTCACGGCGCAAACATCCCAAGTGGCGGCAAGCAACAGGACGCTGAACAGCAAGCTAAGTCGTCGTCTTGTATCAGTCCACGTCGTGAGGCTGGTTCGATTTTCGTCGCAATTAGTCAGGCCCTCGGGTCCCTGGCAACGGTGTGAGACGTTGGCTGCCATTCGGCGAAACGTCCGGTTAACCCCCGGCGTCACGGGAAAACTGATTTCGCTCCATTCCGACAACGCTATTTTACAAATACCTTTCGCATTCATGGACAACCTCGTTTCTTGACATTCAATTCATTTCCATGGCGACCAGTTCGGTTTCCGCAAGCAGACTGCGCGGCAGCCGCAACGCAAACACACAGCCGTCCGGTGAATTGGTTTTCAGTTCCAGAACCGCGCCCAGCTGATTGGCGAGCTGCTTGCTGATCGCGAGGCCCAGTCCGCTGCCGCCGTGGGTGGAATGACACGGGGTGAACAGTCGAAGCAGCACTTGGTTGGAAATTCCCGAGCCCTCATCGGCGACCTCGCAGCATACGCTGTCCCCGTCCCCGATCAGGCGAACGCAAACCTTGCCGCCGCGTGGCGTGACCTTGAGCGCGTTGTGGATCAGGTTTTCCACAACGAGGAGAATGAGATTCGCGTGGCGGTTCGAGAGCTCACCTTGGGCGTCAAGCACAGTGACCAAATGGACGCCGCTCTCCGCTACGACAGAACCCATTTTTCCGTTCATTACCTCCACCAGTTCGGCGAGCGTGATCTGGTATTGATCGCCGCCGCGTTCCTCGCCCAGCACGCGCACCACGTCGTGAACGAGTTGTTGCATCCGGTGCGTGGAGGTGGCGAGGGCTTGCAGATCACCATCCGTCGCCCCGTTGCCGTGGTTGGTGATAAAATCCTGCAAGTTCGCCAGCGGATTGCTGAGGCCGTGAATGAGATGAGCGGTCACCGAACCGAGTGCACTCGTCTTGGCGGCGAGGGCTAGTTCGTGGTTGGCGCGGAGCAACCGCGCGGTGCGCTCCTCCACGAGCGCATGAGCCTTCCGCAATCGGCGGTAGGCCCACAGGAGCACCCCTGACAATAACAATGCCCCACCAAGGTAAAGCCCTGATCCCAGCAGCCAGAGATGCTGGTCCACGCGGGCATACTCGCGGGCGGTGGCATGACCGTCGAGCAGCAGTTGGGCGGCGGCGACAAGATTGGAATTGCCGCGCATGTGCAGCGGGATGTTCACCTCCAACAACGGGGTTCGGGAGGCGGGGAGATTTGGTTCAGCGTCCAGCAGGAAGTAGTCGCCGAGCCAGGCCCGCTCGTGAAATCGGCTCACGGGCTGAAGCGCCTGGAGGGCGGGCAAATCCTTCACCGGAAAATTGCTGGCCAGGAGCGTAGGTGGAAAAGCCGTTTCAAAATGACCATCGCGATCAAACAACCGGACGCCGAGAACGCCTTCTTTGATCTGGGAGATTTCCAGCGCGAGCGCAAGTTGATCGGCGGGATTCCCGAGCCGTTGCGTCAGAGTAGCGCCACTGCCATTGGCGTATTGCCGGGCCAGCGCCACAGTGGCGAGGATTTCACCGTCGCGTTGCGCTAGATGCTCCCGTAGATGAACGCGCAGGTGCAACGTGCCCCCGGCCACCGTGATGGCTAGGACCACCATCGCCAAGCTCCAAGCCGACCACGCCACGGATCGCGACTGCGTGGAGTGTTCAGATGACGGGCTGGGGTGGTTGCCGTCGGGAAGATTCTGTGAACGCATAGTGCCTCCTCATTCAAAAGGTCAACGCCAAGCCACCGATCACTGTGCTGGCCTGGTAGTCATCGAAATCGAGGTTTGAGATGGAACGATCCCAACCGTAGCTGGCATGGGCAATCAGGTGTTTGGCCAGCTTGCGCTCGGCGCGCAGCACCAAGCTGATCATCGTCTTGCGCCGCAAGGCCGGGTCGGTGGCGCTGACGGTTTGCGTTCCGTAATCGTAGTAGCCCAACCTCGCCTGCGCCGTGACCTCCCATTTCTCGTCGCGATACCGAAGTCGCTGGGAGAGCCGATAATAGTCGTAGTTGTAGAAGCCTGATCCGTTATCCAAGCATGTCTCGAAACCTACAGCGGTGATGGTCTGCCAATGTTTCTGCTGGTCCCAGACGTGCGTGAGTGCCAATTCCACCAGGTGCGTGTTCAAGCCGAGCAAGGAATTTGTGACCACCTCGTCGGATGCATTCACTTGTGGCCGGTGGTCGTAGTCGAGGCGCTGGTATTGATATGATAGTGTGACCTCCGAGGCGCCGCCCCAGCCGTAACCGATGGCTGCGCGAGGACCGAACTGCCAGTAACTGTCCAGTGGCGCGTCGAGCCATTGCCGGGTGCCGCTGATTTCGGCCTCGGTCCAAAATGCGCCGATGGTTTTGCGCAACGCCCAGCGCGGCGTGAGCGTGTGGCCCAGAATCAGGCCGACGCTCGTCACGTTGCTGTAGTAGTTGGCGGAGTTGTCATAGACCTGATTCTGAAAGAGGTAGTTCAATCCGAGAGTAGACTTCCAGCCGTTGTTGAAATCCTTGCTGAGTTGAGCCATGGCGAGCGCCACTTGTTCCTTGTTCACCGACGGCGAATTGAAGTAACGCGCGTCGGTCGCGTCCGCGATGAAGTTGAACTGCCATCCATGCGTCGGCAGGCGAAACACCATGATTTCTGCGCCGGACATCCAGTAGGCGCTGCCTTGTGCATTGGTATGACTCAGTAAAACGTTGTCTCGATAGCCAAACCCGCCCCGCAGCGAGGTTGAGTAGTTCCACAGTGGAATCTTGAAGGCGTCCTCGCTCAACAAATCCGCGCCCGCCGCGACATCTCGCCCGGACAGAAGCAGGACGGCCAGCTCGAAAAGGCTGATCGTCCGGCGACCTGACGGGTATCTGAATAACTGCTTCACACTGCAAATTCATCAGGCGGCTGTGGGCCGCCTGATGTTGAATGGGCGTCTATAACCGACGCCCGGGAGAACTTTCGGCAAGCGGCGTCAACGATCGCGTCCCGTGCCGGTGTTGCCCGCGCCTTGATCGAGGATCTGGTCACGATTGTTGCCGAAGCGATTGCGCATCTGGTCGGCTTGCTGGCGCGCGTCGTCGCGAATCTTGCTGACCTCATCGCGCAATTGCATGCGCAATTGATCCATGTCCTTCAGGATTTGCTGGCGTTGCTCGTCGGAGCACGTCTTGAGTTGGCTCATGAGCTTGGTGCGGTCCTGTTGGAATTGTTGGACGATGGTGGCCACGTCGGCTGGCAGTTGCGTTTTGCCAAAGCGGTTCTTGGCTTGATTGCCCGCGTTGGCCGGACCGGTGAACGTGTGCTGATAATAATTGCTCCACGCCTTGGGTGCGTTGGTAAGGGCGAGACAATTTGTGCTCCAGAGATGATTATAGTCATTGTTCTGGCTGACCGCGTTGGTCCAGGAATGATTGAAGTCGTAGTAGTTGCTCGACGTTCCTGAGCCCGGGCCGGTTTGTGCGAGTGCCAGTCCGGAGGTCAGAACTAGTCCCGCCACGATGGAGAGGAGTTTTTTCATAATGTCTTTCTGTTTTTGGTTTTCGTTGCTGGCGGGCAGCGTTCGATGAGCCGTCCGTCCGGCCTCTCCTTTGCACGGCTTGTGCCACGGTGTTAAAACTCTGAAAACATTGGGAACACCGGCTGTTTTCGAACATTCCGCTACCCATGAAGCAATTCAACTCGCACGCCGTCGGGAATGTGTTCCCAACTTTTCGTGGTGCGCTGAAAGCAAATTGGTCTCTAGTTCCCATCGGGAGGTTTGGTTTTGAGGCCGAGCCGGTAGCGCACGAAATCGCGCGGCACACCGAGCAAGCGCGCCGCGGCGGACACATTGCCATCCGTTTGGGCAAGCGCGAGCTGCATAAACCGATTGATGGATTCTTCCAGCGAGAAGCCCGAATCAGGCAGAGTGAAACCGGGCTTGAGCCACTCCGGCTGGCCGGTGGGAATGGCGGCAAGGCTGCCGGGCAGTTGCGCAAAGTTCAGTTCCTCGCCTTCCTCGAACACCAAAGCACGTTCGAGTTCATGGGCCAGTTCACGCACATTCCCGGGCCAGTGATGGGTCAGCAATCGCGCGCGGCCCGTCGCCGAGAGCTGGCGGGCGGTCAACCGGTGCTTGTGCGCAAGCTGGCACAGAAACCACTCGGCCAGCTTCACGATGTCATCGCCGCGGTCGCGCAACGGCGGAATGGCGACGCGATAAAGATCCAGCCGATGAAAGAGATCCTCGCGAAACAATCCCTGCGCCACGCGTTCCTTCAACTCATACTGCGTCGCGGCGATGATGCGGGCGTCCACCGGGATTGGTTTGTTTCCGCCCACCCGACGAATCCTGTGATCTTCAATCACCGTGAGCACCTTGGCTTGCAAGGCGGGCGACAAACTGGGCAACTCGTCGAGAAACAAAGTGCCGCCCTGTGCGGCTTCGAACAGTCCCATGCGCGTCGTTCGCGCGTCGGTGAACGCGCCACGTTCGTGTCCGAATAATTCCGATTCCGCCAACGCCTCCGGCAACGCCGAGCAATTCACCTCGACCAGTTCACCCGTCGCCCGCGGCCCGTGCTCGTGCAGCCACCGGGCGAGCGCCGTTTTGCCCGTGCCGGTTTCCCCCTGAATCAAGACCGGTGGTAGCAGCCCGTTCATGCGCCGGTCAGCGGTTAGGATTTTTTCCAGTTGCGCTTCGAGCGGCTTCAAGGCGTTGCCAAAGAAAAAGCCCGCCTTGGCCCGATCACTCCGCCGATGCTCCTCGACGCGCGCCGTCTGCCGTGAACGCCGCGCCCGCTCCAGGACGAGCGGCAGTTCTTCAGTCTCAAAGGGCTTCACCAGGTAATCCGACGCACCAAGTCGCATGGCCTCAACGGCGCCGGCAACCCCGCCGTGCGCGGTGACGACAATGATCGCGGTATCGGGGGCGAAAATATTTTCCTTCAGCAAATCCGTGCCCAAACCATCCGGCAGATTTACATCGAGAACCGCGAAGTCAAACGGCAGCGTAGCGATGAGTCGGCGCGCTCCTTCGAGATTGTCCACGGCGTTGACGTCCGCCCCCAACCTTTCCAGCAAGGCCGCTTCGCGCTTGCGCAGCATGGGGTCGTCCTCCAGCAGCAGGATATCCACGCCTGAGAGATCGAGTTCCGACATGATTGATTCCAGTTTCAGTTCCGCGATGCACAGCGGCAAATTCGGGCGACGAAACTCATCGCCCGAATTGTCTCTTGACCCCTGCTACTATTTCTGCGTTTGCGCCGGCGTGTTCGGGCAGGTGCCGTTCGCGCTGCGTGGGCCGGTGCCGTCGCGCAATCCATGCTGCCCACCCTTGCCCGCGCCCCTGCCTTTACCGAGACCGCCGGCTGGACAATTGGTCCGGGGACCACCACTGGGGCAGATGCCGCCATTCTTTTCGAGACACGCACCCTGACGGGCCGCGCGTTCCTCCTGCGATTGCGGCGGTCCGCCGTAGCCTTTGCCGCAACCATTGCGACCTTGCCCCGATCCATTCTGCGCGAGCAACGAGAAGGTTGCACCGCTCATCACCAATCCCGCGACGATCAATCCGGCGAGTGTTTTGTTTTTCATAGCTGTTCTTTCTGTTGACTGTTGTTTCTTTCGACGGTCGGACGCATCCACTGCGCCCGCTTCAATAGAACAGACCATACTTGGTTAAACAGAATGCCCGTGCGCGTATTACAATTCTTTAACAATTGGAAGTCGGATGCTTTGATTTCCGCGCCTTGAAGCCGAAGTGAAGGATCAGGAGCTTCAATATGGCTTGGGCCAACATGTAATGGCAATGGATAGTCCGCGCGCCAGTCAATGATCTGGCCATCCGGCAAGCGCACCGGATTCGAATGTGAAATCGCAACCAGGTCAGGCCACGAAGCTCCACCCTCAAGATGCACAGTCGTGGCGCGCTGCGTCATGATGACCACCGGGACCGTGACTGAACCATAACCATTCGCACGAGCGACGATGCGATAGCTGCCGGCCGGCAGTTCGACCAAAACCGGACCTTCCAACATGGTTTCCGAATCGTTGGGCCCCGTTCGCACGAGTTTGCCGTCGTCTGCAAATAGTGTGTAATCCGTGCAGTGTCTGCGGTAGGGATCGACATCCGAAAGTCGGGGGGCTGGTAGCGAACGCGGAGAACACCAACAGGGTGTCATACGAACCGGCAGTGGTCGTATTCCCCGGAGCCGGCCCCACCGAATCGAGAACCAGCCCGCTCCGGCTCGACAAACACCCCGGCAGCAAAAAGCTCATCACAAACCCCATCAAAACGCCGAGCGACTTCATATTCCTCCCCATGTTTATGTTACTGCTCCACCCAGAGGGGAAGATTCTGAACGGGTTTTAATCTGACTTTCAGTATTTTTTAATGATGGGCGGCTACGGTTCGCTCGTCGGTAAACTTGTAAATGCGCTTATTAATTATCGAAGACGAAAAGAAAGTGGCGGATTTCATCGCCCGCGGCCTGCGGGCGGAACGCTTCGCGGTGGATGTTGCTCGCGACGGCATGGCCGGATGGGAGATGGTCTCGGCTGTGAATTACGATCTGGTGGTCCTGGATCTGATGTTGCCGGGGATCAGCGGCACGGAGATCCTACGGCGGCTCCGCTGCCGCGGCGGGAACGCCGCCATACTCGTGCTCACAGCCCGCGATGCCACCAACGACAAGGTGGAAAACTTCGAAGCCGGCGCCGACGACTATTTAACCAAGCCGTTTGCGTTCGCCGAATTGTTGGTCCGTGTGAAGGCGTTGCTCCGACGCCCCCCACCGACCCGCAACCACGTCCTGCGCGTTGCCGACCTGGAATTGGATCGTCTGACGCAACAGGTCCGGCGCGCGGGCAAGCGAATTGAACTCACCGCCAAGGAATACTCCCTGCTCGAATACCTCGCGGCGCATCCCGGCCGCGTCCTCTCACGCACCATGATCATCGAACACGTCTGGGATGAGAGTTTTGAGGGGCTTACGAACATAGTGGATGTTTATGTGCGTCATCTACGCGTTAAGGTGGACGAGGGGCACAGCAAGAAGCTGCTCCGCACCGTGCGCGGCGTCGGTTATTGTCTCAGCGAAGAGGAGGCGACATGAATCCACGCTCATTGCCCTTTCGATTGGTGGCGTGGTATGCCCTGTGGCTCAGCGTGGTTTTTGTCATCGCCAGCACGCTGGTCTATTTTGGTTTGCGGCGGTACTTGGAGCACAGCCTCGCCACGGAACAAATCCAGCGGGCGCAGCGCATCGCCACGCTGGCATTGCAATCAACCCGCACGAACCCGAACAGCCTGGCCGGGGACATTACGGCTCGCTTTGCGCCGGAGGCGAGTGAGCGTTTTATCCGCATCGTTCGGGCCGACGGGGCCATTCTCTATCAATCGCGCCCCCCGCATGATCGGAGTTTCGATCCCTCCCTGATTTCCGCCCCGACGCGCACGATCGGCATCCGCAGGGAAAAGTTGCCCGATGGGCCTGAACTCGTTCTCGCGACCGTCCCAGCCGGCCCGGCGAACGCGCCCGAACTTTTTATCGAAACCGGCGAGTCGCTTGCCCCGGCGCTGGATGAATTGCGCCAACTGCTAACCTTACCCGCCCTGGGTTTCATTATTGTTACGGGGATTGCTTTGGCGGGCGGATACCAACTGATTCACCGCGCGTTACGTTCAGTGGAGAAGATTACGAGAAGCGCGGAACGCATCAGCTCGAGCAACCTCAGCGAGCGGCTGCCCATTGCGTCCACGGGCGACGAACTGGAGCGGCTGTCCATCGCGCTCAACCACATGATCACCCGGTTGGATGAGGCGTTTCAATACTCCCGGCGTTTTGTGGCCGACGCTTCGCACGAATTGCGCACGCCGCTGACGGTCGTCCAAGGCGAACTGGAGGAAATCCTGCAACGCCAAGCGTTGACCGACGCGGTGCGTGAGCGGCTGGGCAGCGTGTTGGAGGAAGTTGAACGGTTGGCCCAAATCGTGGAAGGCTTGTTCGCGCTGTCCCGCTTGGACGCAGGAGAAGCCCAACGGGAATGGGTCTGCTTCGACCTGGCCACGCTCGCTGCCAGCACCGCCGCCCAAATGAACCTCCTGGCCGAAGATAAAGAAATATCCTTGGTGTGCGCGCCATCAGCAGAAGTCTGTATCGAAGGCGATCGCGCACGCCTGAAACAAATCGTGGTGAATCTCTTGGACAACGCCATCAAGTATACGCCGGAAGGTGGTCTCATAACCCTGCGTGTGACCGCCCAGGCCCAACAGGCGGTGCTGGAAGTGGCTGACACCGGCATTGGCATCCCCCCGGAAGCGTTGCCCCATGTCTTCGACCGTTTTTTCCGCGTGGATAAAGCTCGCTCACGGGAATCGGGCGGGGCGGGCTTGGGGCTCTCCATCGTAAAATCCATTTGCACTGCGCACGGCGCCGAGGTGCAGGTGAAAAGCGCCCCGGGCCATGGCAGCTGTTTTCGCGTCACCTTGCCGCTAGCCCCTGGCAAATATTCCAAAGAGATCTAAAGACACAAATATTCAAAATGAAAACGGAATCAAAAACTAAACGCATGTTTTATCAATTGAAGACCCAACTGAGTCCAAACCAAGGCTGGAAGTTCTCCGCATCGGTCGTGGGATTAATCGTGGCGATGCTGCTCCTGCTGCCGATCCGGCGCGGTCGAGCCAATGCCAGCTTGGATGCGGTGGCGCTTCCGTCGGTCGCCGTGGCCAAGGCCACGCGCGCCGATCTGGACACCGAAATGACCATTCCGGCGGAATTCCGACCTTATGCCGAAGTTGAGTTGCACGCGAAGGTTTCGGGCTTTCTGCAACGCATTGATGTGGACATTGGCGACCAGGTCAAAGCCGGGCAGGCCTTGGCCACGCTGGAAGTTCCGGAATTGCAGGATGAACTCAACAACGCCATGGCTCTGAAACAACGGGCCGAGGCCGATTATAAAAACGCGCATCTGGCTTACACCCGCCTCCTGACGGTGGATCAAGGGCATCCCAATCTCGTCGCACAACAGGAACTGGACGCCGCGGAAGCCAAAGACGCCATCGCGGCGGCGGCCATCGCGGCGGCCAAGGCCGAGATGGGAAAGTATCAAACGTTGGTGGCGTACACGAAAATTACCGCGCCTTTTGCCGGGGTGGTTACGCATCGCTATGCCGATCCCGGCGCGCTCATCCAATCCGGCACGGCCTCACAATCCCAATCCCTGCCGCTGGTGCGGTTGTCGGACATTTACCGGCTGCGGCTGGACTTTCCGGTGTCGGTTGATTTTGTCCAGAGCATCCAGGTTGGCGCCGCGGTGGACGTGCGGGTCGAGTCCCTCGGCGACCGGACTTTTAGGGGGAGAGTGTCGCGGTTTACGCATCAAGTGGACGACCAGACCCGGACCATGCTGGCCGAACTGGAAGTGAACAATCCGGATCTTGCAATTGTGCCCGGTATGTATGCCAAGGTGGCGTTGAAAGTGGCGCAGCGGCCACTGGCGCTGGCCATCCCAATTGAGGCGGTGGTCGCGGGCAAGAAAACCGTTGTGAACGTCGTCACCGCTGGCAACGAAATCGAAGAACGCATCGTGACGCTGGGGCTGGAAACGGCCACCCAATACGAAGTTGTCTCCGGGCTGAAAGAAGGCGATTTGGTAATGCTTGGCAACCCGGGACAACTCAAGCCCGGCCAGAAAGTTGAGGCCAAACTCGTCAGTCTGATAGCCGCCCAATGAAGAATCCCCTAACCCCTGAACAACTGGCGGCCCTTCGTGAACTGGACGCCTGTACGATGGCCAACGCCATCGAAAGCTTCGAAGTGCGCTTGCGCAACGAAGGATTCACCGACGGGACCCTGCGCTGTTTCTTTCCGCGCCTGCCACCGGTGGTCGGCTACGCCGCCACGATCAAGGTTCGCGGCTCGGCACCGCCGACGACAGCCGGTCTTTACCCCCAACGCACTGACTGGTGGAATTATGTCCAGTCCCTGCCGGCGCCACAGATCATCGTGGCCCAGGACATCGCTTCGCGGGCCGGGTTGGGCGCGCTGTTAGGGGAGGTTCATTTCAACATCCAGCGGGCGCTGGGCGCCGTGGGCATCGTCACAAACGGCGCCGTGCGCGGCCTGCCCACGGCCGAGGCGCTGGGGTTCCAGATTTTTGCCGGCAGCGTGTCGGTGTCCCATGCGTACACGCACATTGTGGAGTTTGGCACCCCGGTCGAAGTAGGCGGCCTCAAAGTCAACTCCGGCGACCTGCTGCACGGCGACCAGCATGGCGTCCAGTCTATTCCTCTCAGCCTCGCGCGCCAAATTCCTGTGGTGGCAGCACGAATAACCGCGAAGAAACAGGCGATCATCGCGCTATGCCAGTCGCCGGAATTCACGCTGGAAAAACTACGGGCCACCGTGGCACACAAGGAAATTTGAGCCATGTCTCGCTTTGCCATCCGCTACCCGTATTTGATCATCGTCATCTGTCTGATCACTTGTGTCGTCGGGGTGACGAGCCTGATGAAGATGCCGGTGGATTTGTTTCCCGCGATCAAGATTCCCGTGGTGGTCGTCGCCACCTTTTTTTCCGGCATGCCGCCGGAGCAAGTCGAGACCGACATCACGGGCCGCTTCGAGCGTTTTTTCACGCTGGCGAGCGGAGTGGATCACATCGAATCGCGTTCGCTGCCGGGAGTGAGCCTGATCAAGATCTATTTTCAGCCGGGGTTCAACGCCGACTCCGCCGTCACGAGTGTGGCGAATCTGGCGATGGCAAACTTGCGCAAGCTCCCCCCCAGCACCCTGCCGCCCGTGGTTTTGAAATTCGACGCATCGAGTTTACCGGTCTGTTTGATCACCTTGAAGGGCGAAGGCCTCAACGAAGCGGCACTGCGCGATCTCGGCCAATACAACATCCGCAATCAGGTGGCCAACGTGCCCGGCGCCTCCGTGCCGCAGCCGTTCGGCGGGCGATACCGGCAAATCATGGTTTATGTGGACCCGCTCAAACTCGAATCGCACCAATTGAGCGTGATGGACGTGGTGCGCACGGTGAACGAGGCGAATTTGATTCTGCCGGCCGGCGATGTGAAGATCGGTCCTTACGATTACAACCTCTACGTCAACAGCCAGATCAGCGCGATCCAGGATCTCAACCAACTGCCGCTCAAAACCGTCGGGAATGCTTCCGTGCTCGTCGCGGATGTCGGCAAGGTTCAGGACGCCTCCCAGATTCAGTACAACGTTGTGCGCGTGGATGGCCAGCCCTCCGTCTATCTCCCGGTGCTTAAACAGGGAGGCGACGCGAACACGATCGCGGTTGTGAATGGCATTAAAGACGCCGTGTCGCATCTGCTCGATGTCCCCAAACACCTGGTGACCAAGGTGGCATTCGATCAATCCGTCTTCGTGCGCAGCGCGATCGAGAACTTGATTCACGAAGGTGCAATTGGTCTGATATTGACCGGCCTGATGATCCTGATTTTTCTCGGCAGCATGCGCGCAACCGTGGCGGTCTTTCTCTCCATTCCGCTTTCCGCCCTCGCCGCCTTCATCGCCTTGTCGGCCGGTAACAACACCGTCAACGCGATGATTCTTGGGGGGCTGGCGCTGGCCTTTTCGCGACTGATTGATAACTCGGTGGTCGTACTGGAAAATATCTTTCGCCATCTGGAATTGGGCGAAACTCCGGAAGTTGCGGCGGAACGTGGGGGCCGGGAGGTGGCCCTGCCGGTGCTGGCGGCCACCCTCGCAACGGCGGTGGTGTTCTTCCCGGTCACGTTTCTTTACGGCGTCAGCCGGTTTCTGTTTGGCGCGCTGGCGCTTTCGGTGATTCTGTCGCTCTTCGCTTCCTACTTCGTGGCGATGACCGTCGTGCCCCTGTTTTGTGCGAAGCTCATCCGAGGTCATCAAGAACGGAAGGAAGTTGGGCACGGCGAGGACGGACAAGCGAAGCCCCACGGCTGGGGCCAGCGCTTCAACGCCTGGTTTAACCACCAATTCAACCTGATGCTCGACCGCTACGAGGGTTCGCTCCACAAGGCCCTGCTGCGTCCCGTTGCAACCGTGCTGGGCATCACCGGCATTTTCATTCTCAGCCTTGGGCTTTATCCGCTGGTGGGACAGGCGTATTTTCCGCGCACCGATCCCGGCCAGTTTGTCATCAACCTCAAAGCACCCACCGGCACCCGGCTCGAACTCTCGGACAAATTGGTGGGGCAGGTTGAAGCTATCGTGCGCGAAGTGGTGCCGGCGAAGGAGTTGAAAATCATTGTCTCGAACATCGGCGTCACGCCGGGCTTCTCCTCGATGTACACCCCCAATTCCGGGCCGCACACGGCCTTCGTACAAGTGGGACTGGAGGACGGACATAAGTTGAGCAGTTTCGAATACATGAACCGGGTGCGGCAGCGTCTGCGAAAAGACTTGCCGCAGGTGGCCGCGTATTTCCAAACCGGCGGTTTGGTGGATGCCGTGCTCAATCTCGGCATGCCGGCGCCGCTGGATATTCAAGTCAGCGGGTCAAATCTCGAGGCGGCCCACCAGGCCGCCACGGACATCGCCCGACAATTCCGGACGCTACCCGGCGTGAGCGACGTGCTGGTACCACAGGACGTGGACTATCCGTCATTAAAACTGGACATTGACCGCGTGCGAGCGAGTGAGCTTGGCCTGAGCGAGAAGGAAGTCGTCGGCAACGTCATCACCGCGTTGACCTCCGACCAGATGATCGCGCCAAGTTTCTGGGTGGATCCCAAGAGCGGTAACGACTACATGCTCACGGTGCAATATCCGGAAAATTACATCAAAAACCTCACAGACCTAGCGGGGGTGCCGCTCCGCGGCCCCAAGTCCTCGCACGCGACCCGGTTGGATACGGTAAGCCGAATCCGGCATGTGGCATCGCCCACCGAGGTGGATCATTACCAACTCCGCCGCGTGATGGATGTCTACGTTTCGCCTTCGGGTGAGGACCTGGGAAAAGTAATGAGCGGGGTGCAACAAATTGTTCAGCACACCAAGCTGCCGGCAAACGTGCGGGTCCAAGTGCGCGGCTCGGCCCGCGCGATGGAAGTATCCTTCCGCAGCTTTGGTCTGGGCCTCATTCTCGCAACGTTCCTGGTCTATTTGATCCTCGTGGCCCAATTCCAATCGTTTCTCGATCCGCTCCTGATTTTGCTGGCGGTGCCGACCGGATTAACCGGGGTGCTGTTGATAATGTTTCTCACGGACACCACGCTCAACGTGATGTCGCTGATGGGCGTGGTAATGATGGTGGGCATCGTGGTGTCGAACAGCATCCTGATCGTCGAATTTACCAACCGATTGCGCGAAGAAGGTCGGCCCTTGCGCGCAGCCGTGGTAATGGCTTGTCGCGTCCGTTTGCGCCCCGTGTTGATGACGTCCCTGGCGACCCTGATGGGGTTGATCCCGATGGCGCTCAAGCTGGGCACCGGCAGCGAAGCCTATGCTCCTTTAGCGCGCGCCATCATCGGCGGTTTGGCGGTTTCGGTCATCCTTACTGTGTTCATCGTACCGGCAGCCTATCTGTTGGTTCATCGCGAGCGTCCCGCCAGCGTGCCCAAGCCGGCAATCAGCTAAAGAAAATGGTTATGTTGAAGAAAACTCTTTGCCTGGTGTCCTGGCTCTTTCCATTTGCCATCGCCACGGGATTGACCGCGGCTGAATCAACCACGCTGACACTGCATCAGGCGCAGGAGCGGGCCTTGCGCAACCATCCGCGCATTAGCGTGGCGGAACTTCAGGCATTGGCCGCGAAAGAGGTCACCCGGCAGGCACGCGCAGGGTTCTTTCCGACCTTGACTGCCAATGTCACCGCCGCGAGCGGAGCGGACGAGAATACCCGGCTGGCCGCCGGTTCGCTCAACAACCCGAGTGTGTATCCGCGCAATGCGGAAGGGCTGGTTCTTAACCAGATTCTCACCGACTTCGGTCGCACCGCCAATTTGACTGCCAGTGCCAAATTCCGCGCCCAGGCTGAGGCGGAGAATGCTTTGGCGACGCGCTCCCAAATCGGACTTCAAGTCGGTGCCGCCTATTTTTCTGCCTTGCAGGCGCAAGCCGTCCTCCGAGTGACCAGTCAAACGGTGGCCACACGGCAGTTGCTCCTCGACCAAATCAGCGCGCTGGCCTCCAACAAACTCAGATCCGAATTGGACGTCGGACTGGCGCGGGTGTCGTTCGAAGAGGGCCGGCTTTTGCATGCCCGAGCGAGTAACGACTTGGAAGCAGCGTACACATCTTTGTCCGCCCTCCTCGGGGAACGGGAGCCGCAGTCGTTTCAAATCGTGGAAGAACCGTTGCCAGTGGCATTTCCCAAGACAGCGGATGCGCTCATTGCCGAGGCTTTGAGCCGCCGCCCGGACTTGATCCGGTTTCGCTTCGCACACAACGCAGCCCTCAAGTTCGCTCGCGCTGAGCACGCGCTCCGTTATCCGACCATTTCCGCCGTGGTCAGCGCGGGGGTCGTGCCGGTACATGGCAGTCAATTTGAGGACAACTACGCCGCCGCGGGGGTCAACCTGAGTCTGCCACTCTTCGAAGGGTTTCTCTTCAGCAGCCGACAAAAGGAAGCCGAACTCAAGGCCGCGGTCGCCGAACAATCCTTGCGGGACGAGGAGAATAATGCGATTCGCGATGTGCGGATTGCTTGGCTCAATGCGAACAACTCGCTGGAGCGCCTCCAGATCTCGGAGGAACTGCTGGTTGAAGCCCGCAAAACCTACGCGCTGGCCGAAGCCCGCTACCAGATCGGCAGCAGCTCATTCGTTGAACTGAGCCAGGCCCAGCTCAACGCGGTGGGGGCGGAAATTGGTAACGCCAACGCCCGCTACGAGACCCAGCTTCAGGAGCAGATTCTCCGATTCCAAACCGGCACACTGGTGACTGACTCGGGAGCGGTGAAGCCGTAACGCATCCTTCAGTTTGAGGATTTGCCCCTGTCGCCATCGGTTGCACCTGATAACGGTTTGGTCACGCGTTTAACGTGGGGTCGCAATTCCCCCCAGCCGTGGCCCATGAACTGGTGGTGACTTGTAACTTTTTCCGGGAACGTGACTCGATACTATGAACGATATGAGTCTCACGAACCAGAAACGATTGGTAATTGTCGGCGGCGTGGCCGCCGGGGCTTCCTGTGCCGCTCGCGCCCGGCGGCTCGACGAAGCCGCCCAGATTACGGTGCTTGAGCGCGGCCCGGATGTTTCCTTCGCCAACTGCGGGCTGCCCTATTTCATCGGCGGCGAAATCAAACAGCGCGACGCGCTCGCCGTGCAGACCCCGCAAACCCTCAAGGCGATGCTCGCGCTCGACGTGCGCACCAGCACCGAAGCGGTTGCCATTGACCGACCGGGGAAGCGCGTCCAGGTGCGCGAGGTAGCCGCCGGCGCAACTGAGTGGCTGTCTTACGACAAGCTGCTCCTTGCGCCCGGAGCTGTGCCGCTACGCCCTAAACTGCCGGGCATTGATGATCCGCGCCTTTTCACCCTGCGCTCGTTGCAGGACATGGATCGCATCAAGTCAGCCGCCGCGAGCGCGCAACGCGTGACCGTGATTGGCGCGGGCTTCATCGGCCTCGAGATGGCAGAACAATTCGTGCGGCTCGGCAAGCAGGTCACGCTGGTTGAACTCCAGGATCAAGTGCTCCCGCCGCTCGACCGCGACATGACGCGCTTGATGGAAGACGAGCTTCGCCGTCACGGCATTGAACTGATCCTCGGTGATGGCATCGAACGCTTCGTTGGTGATTCCGTCCTCACTTGCCATCTCAAATCGGGCCGCACCATCCCGGCTGATCTCGTGGTGCTCAGCATCGGCGTGCGCCCGGACACGGCGCTGGCTCGGGCTGCCGGACTGGAACTGGGGCCGCGCGGCCACATCCGCGTTAATCCGTTCATGCAGACCAGCGATCCCGACATCTACGCCGCCGGCGATGCGGTCGAAATCAAAGACTTCGTCAGCGGTGAAGCGACAGCCGTTCCACTGGGCGGCCCCGCCAATCGGCAGGGTCGGCTGGCGGCGGATCATATTTTTCGTCCGAACCAAACCAAACCTTACATGGGTGCGCTTGGCACCGCTATTGTGCGCGCCTTCGATGTCGCCGCCGGGCTGACCGGTTGGTCGGAAAAACGCCTTCGCGCGGCGGGGCGCGCGTACCGCGCTGTTACCGTCAACGACAACCACCACGCCGGTTATTACCCCGGCGCGAAGCCGCTTCTGTTGCGGTTGCTCTGGGAACCTGAAACGGGGCGCGTGCTGGGCGCGCAAGTCACCGGCTTCCTCGGCGTGGACAAACGCCTCGACGTGCTGGCCACGGCCATCACCGGTAGCCTGACCATTGATGACCTGGCGCAACTAGAACTCGCCTACGCGCCGCCTTTCGGTGCGGCGAAGGACATCGTTAACCTCGCTGGCTTTGCCGCCTGCAACGCCCGCAATGGTTTGGTGACGCCCATTGACGCCATTCCCGACGACCCGGCAGTGCAGGTGGTGGACAGCCGTCCGGCGCCGCTGGTGCAGGCGCACCCACTGACGCAGGTCCGTTCAGTGAACATTCCACTTACCGCTCTGCGCCAACGCTTGGGCGAGTTGGATCGCACCCGTCCGGTCGTGACGGTTTGCGCGCTCGGCAAGACCGCGTATTTCGCCGCCCGCATCCTCGCGCAAAGCGGATTTCAAGTTTCGACCCTCACCGGCGGCATCCGCGCCCACTTTGACCCGCGCTCGCCCGCCAAACTACCCACGCCATAGTGCGTCTGCTTTCTGAGACAGAATATGTTCTGGAGCTTGCTGTTAATTGTGGGCGGGGTGATCGCCGCCGTGTTTCTGCTGAAGCCCTTGTTGTTTGTGTCGGCCGACGTGGCCCGGAAACATCTGGCCACCGGCGCGCTGGTGATTGACGTGCGTTCGCCGGAAGAATTTCGCAGCGGACACGTTCCGAACGCGATCAACATTCCGCTGGGCGAATTGCGCGAAAGCCTGCCGCGCCGGGTGAAGGACAAAAGCCAAGTATTGCTCCTTCACTGTCTGAGCGGCGGACGCAGTGGAATCGCCAAATACCAACTGAAAAGGTTGGGTTACCCGAATGTTTTCAACCTCGGCTCTCATGGGCGGGCGAAACAAATTATCGGCGGCAAAGCCTAATCGCGTTTGAACTCAAAGTCCGTACCGACGCCAGCCGGGCGGCAAATGTCTGGAAAAGCCTGCCACAGTTGAGCCGTTGCCGGCCAACCAGTGCAGTGAATGGGGGCGAGGCATTCGAGGTTTGTCTCGCGCAGTCGGGCGATGGTCTGCTCAATGCGTTCTGCACTGGCAGAACCCAAATGCAATCCGCCAATCACGGCGCGCACAGGTTTTCCTCCGGTCAGATGTTGGACGTGATCAAGAGTGTTAATCACGCCTGCGTGAGCACAGCCCAGCAGTAGGACGACGCGGCAACCGAGGTCAATCACCAGGGCTTGATCGTCTGTGAGCGGGTCAGGCCGTGTGCCATCGGCATTCAGGAAGAATGCGCCGCCAGTATCTTCGTAAGGGTTGACGCGCGGGATTTCTCCCGTAACAAAGATTCCGTCCCCGAGTTGCGTGCAACGAGTGGTTTCGACGTAATTGCGTCGGCCATGCAGTGCCTGCGCCGTCGTCGGATTCATGCCCATGAACCGCGTCTTGCCATTGGGACTCTTGCTGTATTTTTTCTCGAAGGCGGCCGGATGGAGGTAAACCGGAGCGTTCGGTGCGGCATCGAGAATTGCGGGCAGTCCACCGGTGTGGTCGTAGTGACCGTGGCTCAAAACAATGGCCTGCAATCGGTCCAGCGGGAGGCGCAAGGGTTCCGCGTTCATCAACGCTAGGTCGGTCTGGCCCGTATCGAAGAGCAGGCTGCGCTCGCCGATTTGAATGTGAAAGGACAACCCATGTTCGGCGACCAGTCCCTGACGTTGGACGCTATTCTCCACGAGCAAGGTGATGCGGAGGTTTTCACTCATTGGGACTGATGAATCGGCCGTTAGCCCGGGCTTTGAGGCTGCCACTTTGGGTGATTTCCGCCCGCATTTCAAAAAGACCGTGATGCGATGATTCCAACCACGCGCGAACCGTCAACTCTTCCGCCGCCGAAACGGGAGACCGATAGCGCACGCGGAGTTCGGCGGTCATGGCCCGGATGTCCCGCGCGAACAGGCAGTTCGTCATGGCCCCGTCGAGCAGTGTGGCGACCAGACCGCCATGCAACACGCCGGGATAACTTTCCAGGGCGCAGTTGCCGATAAAGCGTGCGCTGACGCTGCCGTCCGGCGCGGTGCTGTAACGCAGCGCCAACCCCATCGGATTGGAGGCGCTGCAGGCGAAACAAAACGGATGCGCGGTGGCCTGAACGTGGGTGAGTTGTGCGGCGGCATCGGGCATTGGAATGGAACCGGTCATGGTTGGGACTTAAGCAGTGCCGGTGCCAAGCCCCGCCGCGAGAAGTTGCGCGGGGCCAGCGACCGTTGGAATCACGTTGCCAGCGTGCGGGATTCAAACCAAGATAGTCTGGCACCGCAGTGTTCCCAGCGGATGCTGGAAATGGATCAAAATCTTAAAAACCAACTGCTCGATTCTGTGCCCGACGGCGTGTTCACGGTGGACGCCGAGTGGCGCATCACCTCGTTCAACCGCGCGGCGGAGCGGATCACGGGCATCAAACGGGAAGAAGCCGTGGGGCAACGGTGCTGCGAAGTCTTTCGCGCCAGCATTTGCGAGACGGCCTGCGCGTTGCGGCAAACGCTGGTAACGCACCGTTCGATTGCCAACAAGGTCGTTTACATTGTGAACGCCCAGGGCGAACGCATTCCCATCAGCATATCCACCGCACCGCTCAAGGATGCGCGCGGCAAGGTGATTGGCGGCGTGGAAAGCTTTCGTGACCTGCGCCTGCTGGCGGAACTGCGGGAGCAAGCCGAGCAACAGGATTCGTTCTCCAACATCATTGGGCGTAGCGCGGCGATGCGGCAATTGTTTGAACTGCTTCCGGCCGTGGCGGAAAGCGGCAGCACTGTGTTGCTCGAAGGCGCGAGCGGTACGGGCAAGGAATTGTTTGCCCGCGCCATCCACGAACTTTCACCCCGCAAAGGAATGAAATTTGTCGCCCTGAACTGCGGCGCAATGCCCGACACGCTGCTGGAGAGCGAACTCTTCGGTTACAAGGCGGGGGCGTTCACTGACGCCCGCAAAGACAAGCCCGGGCGGTTTGCGCTCGCGGAGGGTGGGACTTTGTTTCTCGACGAAATCGGCGACATCGCTCCCGCAATGCAGACGCGATTGTTGCGCGTCCTGCAGGAGCGGGTTTACGAGCCATTGGGCGGGGTGGAACCGGTGCGCGCGGATGTGCGGGTGATCGCCGCCACCAACAAATCGCTGGTGGCGCTGCTGCGCGAGGGAAAGTTTCGGGAAGACCTGTTCTACCGCGTCAACGTGGTGCGCTTGGAACTCCCCGCGCTGCGCGACCGGCGCGAGGATTTGCCATTGCTGATTGACCATCTGGTGGCGCGGTTTAATCGTCTGAAAGGACGCGACATTGCCGGGGTGTCGGACGCTGTGCTGGCGCGCTTGATGGAACACGATTTTCCCGGCAACGTGCGCGAGTTGGAGAACATCATCGAACATGCGTTTGTGTTGTGCCGCACCGGCCTGATTGAGGCCGCTCACCTGCCACCCCAGTTGCGCGGCGACGCCGGAACGTCGGGGTTGGCCTTGCCCGCAGGACTGACCTTGGCCGCGATGGAGAAACTGCTGGTGCGCGATGCGCTACGTCGAAACGAGGGCAATCGCGCTGCCGCCGCCCGCGAACTGGGCGTGGACCCCAGCACGTTGTTCCGGAAAATCAAAGCCTTGGGGGTGGGATCGCCGGATCGCGCTGCCGCCAGGTGACGGCTTCGCTTCGGCCGTGCGGGCCGGCATGGCAAATTGCCCTGTAATTCGCGCCCGACCGGGGCGTTTTGCCACGGACGAGCAACGGTGGCCCGAACCCTTCCCAGCGACTTCCCGCGTATTTACCGCCGAGTTGCACCTTGGCACGTCGCTTGCCTTGCGTTGGTTGACTCGTGCCATTCCCAGAACCGGCACGCGGGCAACAACCATATCCGGGCGCTTATGAAAACAAGTCAATCCGCTGCTTCTCGAGCCGCACTCCGTTCCTTGATCCTACTCACCAGCTTTTTGGTTGCGGCGCATTCGAGCCACGCACAACCGGAAATCCACACCCTGATGCGGTTGGCATATACTGGCACGGCTACCTGTCTGAATTGTCACGGCGTTGGCGGGTTGATTCCCGGCGAAGATCGTGCGGGCGAGGTCATGAAAGGCACCCACTGGACGTGGGCGGCGACGAACAAACCTTCCGGCCATGCCGCGCAGGTGATGGGAAAGCGGAACATCATCAACAATTACTGCATCGCCACGCCGTCGAACGAACCCCGGTGCACGAGTTGCCACATCGGCATCGGTTGGCGGGACAATACTTTTGATTTCAACAACGTCACCAACATTGACTGCGTCGTCTGCCACGATACCACGGGAACTTACAAGAAGACGCCGACCGGCGCTGGCGTGCCGGACCCGAGCGTGAATCACACCAACGTCGCCATGCATGCGGGCAAGACCAGCCGCGCGACCTGTGGTGCGTGCCATTTTTACGGCGGGGGCGGCGATGCCGTAAAACATGGTGATCTGGATTCCACCCTGACCAACCCGACGCGCGAACTGGATGTTCACATGGGCGTGGACGGCGCGAACATGTCCTGCGCGGATTGCCACCGTTCCGTTGAACCCGGCAGCAGCGCGCATGACATGGTCGGCTCGCGTTACTCCAAGCCCGCCCCCGACAACTGGCTGTGCGAGGATTGTCATTCGCCCACGCCGCACTGGAACACGGACGACGGCATCTATTACAACGCCCACACGGGCCGCATCGCCTGCCAGACCTGTCACGTTCCGCATTTCGCGCGTGGCGGCAAGGCGACCAAAATGACTTGGGATTGGTCCACCGCCGGCGTGAAAGGCACGAATGGCAGTCTCCTGCAAATCAAGGACGCCTCCGGCAACGTCATTTATGACACGATGAAGGGCACGTTCACCTGGGCCAGCAATGTTGTGCCGGACTACGTCTGGTTCAACGGCGGCGTCATCTGGACGGAGTTGAAAGACACGATCAACCCCGCGCAAATGAACACCTTGAACCAATTGCAGGGCGACAAGAATCAAGGCCGCGCCCGGATCATCCCGGTGAAACGTTTCACTGCCGTGCAACCTTACGATGTCGTCAGCAACAAGCTCGTCATCCCGCATTTGTTCGCGCTGAATGCGAATGACACCAACGCGTATTGGAAAGGCTACGATTGGACCAACGCCATCAACGCCGGCATGGCCGCGGTGGGGCAGACCTTCAGCGGGCAAATGGGCTGGGTCAACACGGAGATGTATTGGATTCAAAACCACATGGTTGCGCCCAAGGAACAGGCGTTGACCTGCCTGGACTGCCATGTGGAGGACGGTCGCATCCCCTTCGCGCAACTCGGCTACGAATCCAATCGCGTCGCGCGGCTGCAAAATCTAAACATGATCGCGGGCACGGATCACACCGGGCGCTTCGGCACCAATTACGCCAGTTCGGCGGCATGTCTGGAATGTCATTCCGGCAAGGTGGACGAAGTCATGGCCAGCCTGCACTACACCTGGCGCAGCACCAATTCCAACCTCGCGTATCCCGGCGGCGGCTCGCACGGCATGGTGGACCGTTTCTGTGCCCTCGTCGGCGCCAACGCCATGGTGAACTATTACGCCGACCTCGGCGCGCACAAAGGCTCCAGCGCCTGCGGCAAATGCCACGTGGGCGACCAGTTGCCCTTCCCGGATCCGACCACCGGGAAGTTCAGCCAGACGCAGAAAGACGGGGTGGATTGCCTGATCTGCCACGCGGCCGAAGGCAAGTACGACATGACCGGCGACGGCCTTTACACGGCAGCGGATGCCGACGCCTCGCACCGGGGGTTGACCACCAATTCTTTAAGTGGTCGGCGCGCGTGGTTCCAAGATCGCTCGTTGCGCGCAGCGGAAAGTGTGGGCGGAAAAGTCGGCACGGCGCAGTGCTACCGCTGTCACGAACACGGCCAGGCCGCCGCGGACTACAAACGCGGAACGCCGTTTGATCCGGAACATGACGTGCATGCGGCAGCCGGGTTGACCTGCACCGATTGCCACAAGGTGGAGGACCACAAGATTGCGCGCGGCTCGCGCGTCACCGACATGCATGGTTGGGATCTCCAGAAAGTGGAGGTGGATTGCGCCAACTGCCACAGTGCGACCAAGCCGCACCAGGCCCCGGAACTCGCGATGTATAACGAACACCTCTCGCTCATCGCGTGCGAAACCTGCCACATCCCGTGGACCTCCGGCGCTGCGCGCCGCGTTTGGGCGCCGACCTTCGGCGTCACCAACGGACCCGAGTCCAGCATCCCGATCTTTGACGCGACGAACGGCGTGTATGAGCCATACAGCGTTTACAGCAAGGAATACAATCAACGCCCGGCCTATCGCTGGTTCAACGGCGGAGCAAGCATGCTCGCCGAACCGATGAACAACGCCAACGCCTGGGACTTCCAGGTCGCAACGAAGAACACCTCGAAGGCGAAGATTTATCCCTTCCGCTTCATCGTCAGCGGCATGGTGATGGATCGGCGCGGCTTCGGTTACGATCCGAATTACAACACCAACTTCACCATGCTCGCGGCGATGGACACGATGGCGGACCCGTTGAAACAAATGGGCTTCATGCGGCCCAGCGGGCTCAATCCGCAGGAACGCGCGGTGTTGGCGCAGTACCCGAACCTGCTCAACTTCGACAAGGAAACCTACGTGCGCAGCGGCAACATCCAGGAAGCCGTCAACGTCGGCCTCGGCCGGCTGGGGCTGATGATGGGCGGACAGGATGCCTGGGGGGCTCCGCCGGAAATGCTCAGCGCGGTTGGCGCGAACTTCTGGAGCGGCGACGTGCTCGGCCTTGATCTGCCCAACAATCCGTATGATCCCACCTATGATCCGACCGCCCCACCGACGGAGGTCACCGGTTCCTTCATCAGCCTGAGCCACGCCATCAAACGCGACGGCGCGCTGACTTGCAATGATTGCCACGCGACGGCGGGGGTGATGGACTTCAAAGCATTGAGCTACTCGCCAACCGAAGCCGCCCATTTGCAAACCGTGCTGCAAGCGGTGCAATCGTTCACCTACGAACAAACCGCTTCTGGTTTGAAACTGAGTTGGGCCACGATTCCGGGCCGCACGTATGAGCTGCTCAGCACCACCAACTTGAACACGGGCTCGTGGCTGACGCTGACCAACCTGCCCGCGACCGCCTGCTCAATGGAAATGGTGGTGCCGCAAAGTCAGATCAGCACCGAACCCCGGCGCTTCTTCCGCGTCAAAGAAATTTCACCGTAGTTTGGACTCCGTGTCAGTGTCGGCCGGTGAACCCCGGACGCCTTGTGGCGTCCGGGGATTTTATTTGTGGTAAGATGGTGGGGTACTGGCCCTCCCCCTACCCGTTCTGGTCAATCGCTCGATTCCTGTCAAACGGGGGGGGGGCGCGGGGCATGTGGTTTCTGATGTCGCCAATGTTTTTGTTGGGAAGCTGATCCGCATCCGTCGGCGTCCGATCCGTTGCAGGTTGCCGTAGTGATCGCGCCCGGCGGTTGCATTCCGCCACGGTTCTTGCGCGAAGCGCGGTTGAAGCGCTCTTGAGTTGTTCCATTCCTTGCTCCTTTCGCCTTCGCGCCGCGTGGGGCTCGGGCTGGCACGTTGAATGCCTCTGGACTAGTCGTGACTGTAGCTTGTCCCACCTGGCAGGATCGCATTTCGCCATTGTTCGACGCGGCCACGCGACTGCTCGTCGTCACGCTGCGCCGGGGAGCGGAGTTGCGGCGGCGGGAAATACTGCTGGGGCCGCTGGAGCCGGACGCGCTGGCACGCAGTGTGGCCGAGCTCCACGTGGACGTGCTCCTCTGCGCCGCCTTGTCCGAACCGCTGTTGAAAGCGCTGGAAAAACGGGGCGTGCGGGTAAGGCCGCATGTTTGTGGCCAGGTCGAGAAAGTCTTGCACGCGTTCTGTTGCCGCCAACTCCAGCGCGACGAGTTCCGCATGCCGGGTTGTTGGGGCGCGCATCCGCACGGTGGCTGTTGCCATCAAAAGCACTCCACCGGGGCGGATAAGCGCGACCAGAAAAAAACTCAAACCAGCCCTTTCAAATGACAAATCCACGTCCTCATGTATTGCCTGCGCGAAAGATGGCAGATCACAGCGGCAAGCGGCATTGGCTTCGCATCAACGGGCTGCCCGGGTGGAAGCGAGCGCAGCTTGGCCTGCCCGCGTTCGGCGACGCTGAGTGTCATCCACGAACTGGTTCACCGGGTGTTCCTTCGCAGTAACCCGTGAGCACAGCGGGATGATTCAGAAAAATGATCATGAACCAATCGCCACTCGACTTGAATCGCACCCATCAAGCAATGAAACAGCGCGAGGGGTTGTTCCGCCGCTTCGGCTACGATTCCCGCGCCAGCCTTAAGTTCATCCTCGCGAAATCCCTGCCTTTGCCGGGGCATGTGCTGGAAATCGGCACCGGCAAGGGCCGTTTTCTCGCCGCCATGGCGAAGCACGCGGACCGCATTACGACCTTGGACGTTGACGCAAAACAGCAGCGCGCAGCGAAACTGCACATCCGCCAGACCCGGGTCGGCAGCTGGATTCGATTCTTTGTCCACAATGCCGAGCAGTTGCCGTGGGATACCGCCAAGTTCGACTCGGTCGTCAGCATGAACACCTTCCATCACCTTGAGCACCCGCACAAAGTTTTGGAGGAGATGCTGCGGGTGCTGAAGCCGGGCGGAAAGCTCGTCCTGTGCGATCTCTCCCCACGTGGTTTTCAGATTTTTGACCGGCTGCACCGGTTTGAAGGCGGAACGCATCCCCGCCTGAAAAATAGTCTGGCCGAGTATGCACGCCGGTTGCGTCGTTGCGGCTGGAAAACCAGACGATCCAAAGGCTGCAACCAGGAACTGCTGGTGGCCACGGCGCCATCTGCCCAAAAAAAGAAAACACAAACATGACGACTACCATTGCTTCAAAAGAAACCACCATTCGCATTGCCATCCCGTCCGCGGACGGACGATTGCACGGCCATTTCGGCGGCTGCCGCGAGTTCACGCTCGTGGACGCCAACACCCAGGAGCGGACCGTGCTTGCCACCCAAACGCTTCCCGCACCGCCACACCAACCCGGCGCGTTTCCGCGCTGGCTGCGGGAACAAGGCGTAGGGGTGGTGATCGCCGGCGGCATCGGTAAACGCGCGCTCGACAACTTTGCCTTGCACGGCATCGCGGTGCATGCCGGGGAAATAAATGCCCACATTGATGCCCTCGTTGCGCTCTATCTCGCCGGACGGTTGACCGCTTCGCCGGTCGGTTGCGAGCACCACGGTCATTTGCACGACCATGAGCACGGCCATCCTCACCATGAACACTAACGTTCCCATGGGTTTCCAATCCAACATCGTTGAAATCACCGACGCCACTTTTGCGGAGCGCCTCGGGGGCTCGCCAACGCCGGTGCTGCTCGCGTTTTGTATCGCCGGCTGCTCTGCCTGCCACCGATTGCTCACGTTGCTGGCAGCGGCGGCCCCGCGCTGCGGCGGCTTTGTGACGATCGCCAAAGCCGATCGGAATGAATCTCCAGCGCTGGCAGCACGATTTGGCATTTGCTCCGTGCCCGCAGTCCTGTTGTGCCGCGGCGGGACGGTAAGCTATCAGTTCATCGGTGATCTATCGCGACCCGAACTGGACGAAATGTTGGCGCAGGCAGTTACGAATCGAAGCGCCGCAGCCCAATACCATTGAGGAGCTGCCCATGAAAAATGTGATCGAAATCCCCGGCGCCCAGTTTGGGCGGCAACTGCAATCGGCGAGGCAGCCCGTACTGGTGCATTTCTACGCTTCATGGTCCGGCCCAAGCCACATCCTGTTTCCCGTCTTGGAAACGCTCGCTGCTGAACTGGCCGGGGAACTGAACATTCGCCAGACAAACCTGGATAACCACCCGGAGTTGGCGCGACGTTACGACCTCACCAAGGTTCCGGCCTTGATCCTGTTCGACCGCGGCACGCCGATCGCGGTCTTTGACGGATCCAGCTCACCGCGTGAATTGAAGCCGCAGTTACAGGGTTTGCTGGCGGACTATGCGCTGCTGCACGCACGCAGGAACCGGCGTGGGGCCCGACCAGCCGCACTCTCGAATCGTCAGCCAGCGGCGACGGTTTCACTCCAGACCAAACGCACCCACCCGAAAGGAAATTAGTCATGGAACATTTCAGCATCTCCACGCTCGTAAAACTGCCCTTTGAACGGGCGCTTCGCGAAACGCATCAAGCGCTCAAGGACGAAGGGTTCGTCGTCATCACCGAAATTGATCTGCAAGCCCAATTGGCCGTGAAAGTGAACCGGAAGATTCGTCCCTACACCATCCTTGGCGTCTGGGTGCCGTCTTGGGAGTACGAGGCCCTGAACCGTGAACCGGACATCGGCCTGCTCATGCCCAGCCACGTCTGCCTGTGGGAAAATAGCGACGGCACGTGCACGCTGGCCACGGCAGATTTGAAACACCTTTGCCACACGGACACGAATCCGCCCCTGGCCGAAGCCGCCCGCGCGATCAACGCCCGGCTGCGCGCGGTGGTCGCTTCGGTACAGGCCGCCTGGATAACGGACGCACCCCAGCCGATCGCGTCCTCCTAGAAGCGCTTCCCCAAACGAGACGCAAAAACCAATCAAAAAACATCATGAACAAAGAAACATTGATCCAGGGATTAAACCAGGACCTCGCCGCCGAACTCGGCACGGTCATTCGCTACACCTATCAAGCCGCCAAGTGCTACGGACTGCAGGGAGCGGAGTTGCGCGAACTGCTGTCGAAGGAAGCCTTGGACGAGCTGGGCCACGCCGCTTATCTCATGGACGTGATCCAGGATCTCGGTGGCGAACCGACGACCACGCCCAAGCAATTTGAGAAACCAGCCGACCTCAAAGGAATGATTGCTCTCAACGTGCAGATGGAAGCGGAAGACGTGGCCAATTACCTGGCGCACTCGGAACTTGCTGGACTACTGAAGCTCCCGGATTTGCGGATGAAGCTTGAAGAGATGGCCGCGGATGAAGCCGGCCATGGGCGGGAGTTGCGCCGTTTGTTGAAAGGAATGTAGAGCATGCACACAGAAAACAAACCGCTCGCGGGCCAGCGCATCGGCATTTTCGGACGCGGTGGCAGCGGCAAGAGCACTTGCACGGTGTTACTGGCCAAGGCCGGTTACGCGGTGTGTGTGGTGGACGCCGATTCCACCAACGAAGCTCTGGCCCAGGCGCTGGGCGCGGACAAGACCCCCGACTCGCTCCTGGACTGGTTGGGCGGGACGGTGTTCAGCGGCGGTCCGGTGACTTGTCCGGTGGATGATCCCGTGCCGATTGTCGGGGCTCACGTGCGATCAGGTCAATTGCCCTCCCGGTATTTCGGCCAGACTTCCGAAGGCATCCGCGTGTTCCTTGCTGGCAAGATCGGGCCGCTGGGTCCGGGTGCAGGCTGTGATGGTCCGATGACCAAGATCGCCCGCGATTTTGCCTTCGAGACGGACGACCCCGCACCGGTGACCGTGTTGGACTTCAAAGCCGGCATCGAAGACGCCTCTCGCGGCGTCATCACGCGCCTGGACTGGGTGATCGTCGTGATGGACCCCAGCTATGCGGGGGTGCGGGCCGCCGCAACCATGAAACCATCGCTGGACCAAATGCACGCCGGGTTTCTTCCGGCCACGCGCCACCTTGCGTCGCCTGAGTTGGTGGAGTTGACGCGGCGCAATTATCTGGAAGCCCGTACCAAGGGCGCACTGTATTTGCTCAATAAAGTGCCGGACGCGGACACCGAGCACTTCCTATGGCAACGCCTGCTCGAAGCGGAGATCAACGTGGTGGCCTCCATCCCGGAGGAGACTGACCTGCGGCAGGCCTGGTTGGAGGGCGCACCATTACACAATGCTCACGCCGAAGCGGAAGCAGGGAAGATCGTCCGGGCGCTCGAACAAGAACGGGGGGCTTTCGCTGGGGGGCGAGTCGCTCTGCCATGAACAGCCTCAACCAAGAAAGATATCGTCTATGACCAACGGCATGGAACTCATCGCTCAGGCCTGGGAGAACCGGGAGGGGCCGGCGGTGCTGGCGACGGTGGACGCGGCAAAAGCGCCCAACGTCATTTACGTCGGTGAAATCCGCTATGTTCCGGGCACAGGTTTCATTGTGGCGGACAATTATTTCTGTAAAACCCGCGCCAACATTAAAAGCGGATCGAGAGGCGCCATCCTGTTTCTCACCAAGGACCGCAAGTCGTTTCAGGTGAAAGGTCCGCTCAGCTATCATACCGACGGCCCCGTCTTCGAGAACATGCGGTCCTGGCATGACCCGAAGTATCCGGGCGTGGCGGCGACACGGCTGCGGGTCGAAGCGGCTTACAGCGGCGCCGAACAATTGCTCTGACCTGAGCGGCAACCGATGCTCAAAAGCAAAAGAAAGAAAATGATACATGCCAACGTATGAATATGAGTGTGGGAGCTGCGGCCACCATTTCGAGAAATCCCAAAGCATGTCGGCCAGGCCGCTCAAGGCGTGTCCGCAATGCGGGCGTCCCGTGCGGCGGCTGATCGGTGCCGGCGCCGGCCTGATCCTTAAGGGCGGCGGCTCTGGCGGGTCATCGTGCTCGCTGGAACAGACCGGCACGACTTGTTGCGGGCGGAATTCGCGCTGTGGCTCGTCCGCTTGTGATGCCTGACTGCCATGAGTGAAACCCTCAATCACATCTTCGGTCCCGTGCCTTCCCGCCGGTTGGGCCGCTCGTTGGGGGTGGACCTGGTGCCGTTCAAGACGTGCAGCTACGATTGCATTTACTGTCAGTTGGGCCACACCACCTGCCGGACGATCAAACGCCGCGAGTGGGTGCTGATGGATGCCGTGCTGGACGAGTTGAAACAGAAGCTCAACTGCCGGCCCGATTACATCACGCTTAGCGGGTCGGGCGAACCGACATTGCATTCGCGGCTCGGTGAAATCATCGAACACATCCAGGCCATGACCGCGGTGCCGGTGGCGGTGCTTACCAACGGCTCGATGCTCTGGCAGAAAGAAGTGCGCGAGGAAGTGGCGTTGGCGGATGTGGTGTTGCCCTCGCTCGACGCGCCGGATGCGGAGCGGTTCGAGTTCATCAACCGCCCGCATCCAGACATCACCTTCGAGCGACTCGTGGAAGGGTTGCAGGCCTTTCGTCGCCAATTCACCGGAAAGTATTGGCTCGAAGTGATGCTGCTCGACGGCTACACCTCGTTGCCGCCGCAAGTTCGTCAACTCGCGGATTGGACCCGGCGCATTCGCCCGGACAGGGTGCAGTTAAACACGGCTGTGCGTCCGCCGGCCGAAGACTTCGCCATGGCGGTGCCGCAGGCCCGGCTGAACCAAATTGCCGGCGTGTTCAGTCCCAAGGCTGAGGTTGTTGCCGAGTATCACCAGCAGGGAAAGCGTTTCACCACTGACGCCAATCAACAGTCAATCCTGGAACTGCTGCGGCGGCGTCCCTGCACCGAAGCGGACGTGGCCGCCGGGTTGGCCATGAGGCCCATCGAAACGGCGAAGCACCTGGCAGACCTGCAAGCGGGAGGGCAGGTCGTCAGTCAAAAGCGCGGTGACCAGGTTTATTATCACCCGACGCAACCCTCCGCCTCCAAGCCCACGCGCGTTGGATCGTGTAACGTTTTCGAGCGTCGCGGCTCAATTAAGATAGACCTACCAAGGCCACGAGCCTCCGCGTTGGATCCTCGTAAGCACCGGAAAAACCGGGGAAAGGCATCATGAGCGAATTGATTGTTCAACTCGACGCCAAGTCCTTTCATGCCGCCCTCAAACAAAAAATAGTGCTGGTGGATTTCTGGGAGCCTTGGTGCGGCCCGTGCCAGATTCAACTGCCGGTCTTGGAGGAAGTCGCCCGCCGCGTCGCCGGTCAGGCGACCGTTGCCAAGGTCAACGTGGATGATGCGCAGAAACTGGCTGTTCGCTTTGGCATCCAGAGCATCCCCACCCTGGTGCTTTTCAAGAACGGCAAGATTGTGCACCAGTTTGTCGGCAGCTATTCGAGTGCGAACTTGATTGAGGCGATTGAGAAGATTGCAAAGTAACCAGCGAAACATCGGCAGCCATTGAAGTCCCATGACAAACGCCACCCTCCTCGGCCAGTTGCAGCGAACCGGACGCGACCGTTCGGAGCCGCTGCACGTATTGGTCGTGCATGACGGTCTGCGGGCTCGCCAGCGGGTGGAACGTTTGCTCGGCCGGATCCGGAGCCGCCTTGGTGGCAGCGTGCGCATGGCCTGCGCTTATCAGCGGCTCGAAGAACTTCGCCACCGTGACGAGGGAAGGCCGGCGCCGCGCATTGAGGTGGTATTCCTGGCCGCCAGTTGCAGTGCAACGCTACCGCGAGAAACCCTTGCCGCCGTCACCTCGCTCTTGCCGTCAGTCAAGGCGAACCGCGGGGCCGTGGCGTTTCTGAGTGGGACCAACGCGCCGCGGCAGTTGGAGGCCATGCTGGTCGAGCAGTTTCTGCGCACGCACTCGGAACGGGCCGGCGTGGCCTTTTTCAGCGGACACATGCCCGGGTTGGGCTGCCCGGGCTGCATCACCCCGAAGCCGGAGAAATCGGGAAGGTCAGGGGCGAAACAATTTTGCGTGCTTCACGCGCCCCGAAAGGTTCGGGCCGCAACCCGACCAGGTTTTTCGAAGAAATCGAAACCGACAAAAATAAAAACCCCGCCAGCCCGACGAGCCAGGGCGAAAAGCCCGGCGCGTGGGGTGGCGAATCGGAAACCTCGACCCGGGCATCCCGGACCAAGCGCAAGTTCATGAAACCGCGAACCCCTAAATCCCGACCCGGAGAGCTGGTTCGATCCACCGTTCGCATCAGTCGCGGTGCCCGGCAGGTTGACCTGCCGGTTTGGGTGGCGTCCGGGCGTCAGCCGGGGCCGACGGCGTTGCTGAGCGCTGGCATTCACGGGGATGAGGTCCACGCCATCGCCCTGCTGCACCGGTTTGTGCAGGAACTTGATTTGAAGCAATTGACCGGTCGGTTGCTGATTGTCCCCGTTGCGAATGTTTCGGGATTTCACGCCGGCAGCCGCACCGTGCCCGAGGACGGCCGGGATTTGAATCGCTGTTTCCCCGGCGACCCCAAGGGAAGACTCAGTGAACGGTTCGCTTATTACATCTTTACCGAGCTGGCGGCCGCCGCCGATTGGGGGGTGGATCTTCACGACTCGGGAAGGGGCAGTGTGCTGTTGCCACATGCACGCGTGCATGACCCGGAGTTGCTCGACATCGGCGCGGCGTTCGGGACGGAGATCATCATGAAGACCACGCTCCCGCCCGGTTACCACGGTATACTCAGCATCGAAGCCAGAAAGCGTTATCGGCGGCCTTTCTTCCACGTGGAGGTTGGCGGGGGGACGGTCTTGTGGGAGCACCTGATTGAAAAAGGCCTGACGGGCCTGCGAAATCTGCTGGTCTTCAAAGGAATGTTGCCCGGAAAACTTGTCCTGCCCCGACATCAGTTCTTCCTCCCCGGAAGGGATAATCTGGCGATACCTGCTCCTATCGAAGGACTGGTGATTCAGCACGTGGCGCTGGGCCAGGCGGTCGTCAAAGGTCAGCTCCTCGCCACGATTGAGAATCCATTGAGCGAAGAGCGCGCGGCAATTCGAGCCCGGACGAATGGAATCGTGCACGATCTGAATGTCCGCGCGAAGGTGAATCCCGGCGAAGACGTCGTCGGCGTTATCCCCTTTGGCGCGTTCACCAAGCGCAAAACCAAACCGTGGCGGAACTCGATGGAGCGGCGAACCAATCACCCCGGCAAAACGGTCGGCATTCGTGACTCTGAGATTTTCAGCGCGGACGGCCTTTGCTGGATTTGTCACCGCCCGCGAAAGGATTTAGCAAAGCAGGGTGCGAAGCATGCCAGTCGCCAGGGCGACCGCATGAGTTTGCACCAACCAGTTGTCCGGCCATGAAAACCAATCCGTCAAGAACTGCAGCGGGTGAAATCGGGCTTGTGCCACATCTGGAGTGCGTGCCCTGCATGCTCCGCCAGGCGCGGGAGGCGATTGCGTTCTCCGGCGTGGAAACGGAAGCCGGCTTCGAGGTGCTCCGCCGGGTGTTGCGGTTGATGAGCGAATTGGATTGGACTCTCCCGCCCCCGGTCTTGGGACAACAGGTGCATCGGCTCATCCGCCAATTGACCGGCAATTCTGATCCTTACGCCGCCATCAAGGAACGGATGAACCAGCAGGCTGCCCATTTGTATCCGATGTGGCATACCATTTTCCGGCAGGCGCACTCGCCATTGGATGCCGCTGTGCGGGTGGCCATCGTCGGCAATCTGTTGGACGTGGGGGCGAAAACGCAGTTGGATGCCGCCAGCGTGCGCACGGCGTTCGAAGGCGCGCTGTCCGCCCCGCTGCGTGGCTCGATTGATGAATTTGCCGAAGCCATCCGCAGCGCGCGCTCCATTCTGTATCTGGCGGACAACGCGGGCGAAATTGTGTTCGACCGCGACCTGCTCGCGCAGTTGCCGCTGGGCAAGTTCGTCGTCGCCGTGCGCGGCAGCCCCGTGCTCAACGACGCCACCCTGGCCGACGCTGAACAGGCCGGCTTGCCCGATTACTGTGAAATCATTTCCAACGGCTCGGACGCCCCGGGCACTGTGCTGGAAGATTGTTCCCCGGCTTTCCGTGAGCGGTTTGCCGCCGCGGATCTGATCATTGCCAAGGGTCAGGGCAACTACGAAAGCCTCACCGATCCGGGCAAACACATCTTCTTCCTGCTGAAAATCAAATGCGAAGTGTTGAGTCAGAGCCTTGGTTGGCCGCTGGGCAGCTTGGTGCTCCATCATCAGCGGCCCGCCTTATTCAGCAAAAACGTCTCATCCGCCGAGCCTCACGATGCAACTGGTCTCCGCGCCCCTGTCTCCCCCGGAATCGTCACTCCGACGCGCGATGCTGGGAGGTTGTCGTCCTCTTCTGAACCATGAACTCCCCAACTTCCAACGCGGGCAATCATACGCACCTCGTGGACGAGGCGCTGGAGAACCAGTCATTCATCCCCCGGCTGAGTCTGGTGCTTTATCCCGACCAGGTCCTGCGCTCCGTTTGTCAGCCGGTGGAAACGTTCGACAGCGCGTTGCGCGATCTCGCGGATGAAATGTTATCCCTGATGCAACACCACCGGGGCATCGGCTTGGCCGCGCCACAAGTCGGCCTCCGCCACCGATTGATCGTCTCCCGCATCCAAGATCACCCATTGGTGTTGGCCAATCTGGAGGTGAAGGATTCCACGGAGCCGCGCGACTTTATCGAGGGTTGTCTCAGCTTGCCCGGCGTTCAGGTCAACGTGCGGCGACCGGAACGCATCCGCGTGACCGGTTACGACCAGCACGGCCAGCGGCGGAGTTTTGGCGCAGTGGGACTCTGGGCGCGGGTGCTTCAACATGAACTGGATCATCTCAACGGCGTGTTGATCTGCGATTACAAGCAACATGAGACGGATCAGTGCCAGCACTGTCCGCTGGAACTGCCCACGAAACTGATTGAACAACGTAAACACCGGTCCCGCCCCAACCCGCGGCGGTGACCAAAATGGCTCCTCAACAAATGCGTATGAAAGTGATTGGACTGATTGGCGGAATGAGTTGGGAATCCACGCTGGAATACTACCGGATCATCAACGAATCGGTGAGAGACGAGCTGCGCGGGCTGCATTCCGCCAAATGCGTGCTCTACTCGGTGGACTTTGCGGAGGTGGCGGAGTTGCAACGGCAGGGGCAGTGGGCGGAGGCCGCTCAACTCCTGACGAGTGCGGCTCAAAGTGTTGAGAAAGCCGGCGCGGACTTCGTGCTCATTTGCACCAACACCATGCACAAGCTGGCCATTTTGATTCAGGCCGGCATCGGCATTCCGCTTCTGCATATCGCCGATGCCACCGCTGAGAAGGTAAAGCAGGCCGGCCTTCAGCGGGTGGGATTGTTGGGCACGCGATTTACGATGGAGGACGGTTTCTATCGAGACCGCCTGACCAACCAGCACGGATTGCAGGTTGTGATTCCGAACCCCGAGGACCGGGCCAACGTGCATCGAATCATTTACGAGGAACTCTGCGTCGGCACGATTCGGCCCGAGTCAAAAGTGCAACTGGCCGGCATCATGAGCCGGCTGGTTGAGATGGGCGCCCAAGGAATCATCCTGGGATGCACGGAGCTGGGTTTGCTCCTCGATGCCGGAGATACGCACGTGCCGCTCTTCGAGACCACCCGATTACACGCGCTCGCCGCGGTGGAATATGCCTTGCAGCCGCAAGCGAACGAAGCCCTTCACGCATGAAACCCGAACTAAAACCCATCGGCCTGATTCACTCGCCACACCGCGAGGCGGAAGGCACGCCGATCCAACCGCGCTGGGCGGCCGGCGTCGAGGGCAGGGTGGAAGTGCTTCCTGAGTTCGCGCCGGGCTTGCGGGACCTCGCGGGCTTCGAGCGCATCTGGCTGTTGTTCTGGTGTGATCGGGCTGGGGAGGCGCGGCTGGAGGTCGTTCCCTATCGCGACACGCAGTCGCACGGCGTCTTCGCTACCCGTGCCCCGAGCCGGCCCAATCCTATTGGTCTCTCCTGCGTGCGCTTGTTGGCGGTCGAAGGGGCGCTGCTCCGAGTGGCTGATTTGGACGTGCTGGATGGCACACCATTGCTCGACATCAAACCCAACGTGCCTGATCTCGACGCATTCGCGGCCGAGCGTGTTGGGTGGTATGCCCATGCTCGTGGTTCACGAATTGCCGATGACCGGTTCACAAAAGTTGCCGAAAGCAAATCAACATGAGCACCCGCAATCCATCCTCATTCGACAGAGCCCTGGCCAAGGTCTGCGCGAACTGTCTGGCCTGCCGGCGCGCCCGACGACAGCAACGCGGACTCGCATTCTGGTTGGTAAAGCACGTCGAGGCCAGACTGTGCCCATTTTGCCGTGCTTATGAACGCGTACATGGGCGACCAGCGCACGAAGCAGCAGCAGGCCACCAATCATCCCCACAAACCGGATCGCCATGAGAGTTGCCTCCCACACGGAACACTTGCACGAGCACGAGCACGATGGCGCGTGTGCATGCGGGGAGCACCACTCGCACGTTCAGGCGCAATTGGCTCATACGGTGATCGGCTTGGTGCTGGTGTTCAATTCGTTCCTAGTGGCTTGGTTCTTTATGGACAATGAGGCAGTAGCCGGATTCAGTGCGATGGCGGGTGCGTTCATCCTCGGGTTTCCTATCGTTCGCGTTGCGTTCAAAGACCTGCGGGTCGGTTCGTTCAACACCAACGTCCTCGTAGCGCTGGCGGTGATGGCGTTGTTTGCCTCGGGGCATTTTCAGGAAGCTGGCATTGTTTCGTTCTTCATGGTGCTGGGCCAGATCATCGAAACCCGCACGGCGGAAGGCGCGTTGGCTTCCATCCATTCGCTCATCAAGCTCACACCCACCAAGGCGCGGCGCGTAACTGGCAGTGACGAACAGGAAATGGCTGTGCATGAATTGTCCGTAGGTGACATCATCCGGGTTCGCCCCGGCGACAATGTGGCAGCGGACGGAATCATCTTGAACGGACAAGGCTCGTTCAATCAGGCGAACATCACCGGCGAATCATTGCCGGTGGATAAGAAAACGGGCGACGAAGTGTTTGCGGCAACCACCAACCTGACAGGCGTGCTCGATATTCGCGTCACACGCGCCGGACAGGACACCACGCTGGGCCGCGTGCGCGATCTGATTCTGGCTGCCGAAAAAACGAAACTGCCCATCGTCCGCATTATGGATCAATACATGGGCTTTTACACCCCGCTGGTGTTGTGCATCGGCGGTCTCGTTTGGATGTTCACGCACGATCTGAACCGGGTGGTTTCCGTGTTCATTGTTTCGTGTCCGTGCGCTTTTGTTTTGGCGTCCCCCACGGCAATGGTCGCGGCACTATCCGCTGCGGCCCGGTTGGGCATCCTCATCAAAAACGTGGGTGACCTCGAACTGGCAGCCAAGGTGAACGCATTTGTTTTCGACAAAACGGGCACGCTGACCACTGGCAAACTGGCCATCAGCCGGCTCGCGCCTCTGGGAAAGGCAACTCCGGCGGAGTTGCTGCGGTTGGCGGCCTCGGCGGAAAAATACAGCAACCATCCCGCCGCCAGGGCGCTCGTCCAACTGGCGACGGAAACCCGCGTTCCACTCATCGAAGCAACGGACTTTGCCGAAACCGCCGGGCGCGGCATCCAGGCGAATTTGGCCGGCGACAAGGTGGTCATCGGACGGGCGCAATGGCTTCAGGACAATGGTGTGGACGGGGATTTTCTAAAGTCGGTGGACCTGAACGAGGCTGAAGGCTGGAGTCTGATGTTCGTCGCACGGAACAACCAATGCATCGGCTGGGTGGGCTTGCAGGACCAAACCCGCGGCGAAGCCAAGGAGTCGCTGGCCGAACTCAGATTGAATGGCGTGCGTCGCATCGCGATGGTCAGTGGCGACCGGCAACCCGTTGCCGCCCGCGTGGCGCTAGAGCTTGGCTGCGACGAAGTCGTGGGTGATTGCCTCCCGCAGGACAAGGTGGACTTCGTCCGCCAAACCCGCGCCAAGGGCTATCGCGTGGCCGTCGTGGGTGATGGCGTGAATGACGCCCCCGCGTTGACTGCGGGCGACCTCGGGATTGCCATGGGCGCGGCAGGAAGCGAAGTGGCCATTCACAGTGCGACCATTGCGCTAATGAACAATGACCTTCGTCGGCTGCCGTTTCTGGTGCAGATCTCACGCGAAACGCGCCGCGTGATCAACCAGAATTTCCTCCTCGGGCTCGGCTTTGTGGTCGGCGGTATGGCGTTGGGAGCGATGAACTACATCAGCCCCATCGTGGCGGCCCTCTTCCATGTGTCCGGTTCGCTGTTGGTCGTATCCAACAGCTTTCGCCTGGTACGGCAGGGCGAAGAACTTGAACCACACGAACGCAAGTCAGTCGAAGTCGTCCCGGCAAAAAGCTCTCCGGTTTATTCATCAACCAATCACGTTCCACTTATCCACCCACACCCCGCTTTATCGCCATGAACTCGTCTCTGGCTTCCCCAACGGTGCTGCTGGTTTGCTACTGCGTTCTCGCCTTCGTCGCGGCCTTGGCGGGTGGTGCGTTACCGACGCTGTTCAAACTCACTCACCCGCGTCTGCAAATCGCCATCAGCTTCGTCGCCGGTTTGATGCTGGGGCTGTCCTTGCTCGGTCTGCTGCCGCACGCTCTTGGCGAACTGACCGCGGTTCACCAGACGATGGCCTGGCTGCTGGGTGGCTTCCTCTTCATGTTCTTTCTCCAGCGTTTCCTGCCATTCCACCATCACGATGTCGCCGAAGGCAGTCCAGCCGAGCCTTGTGGCCATCCGCATTCTCTGGCGGAACGCTCGGCACGCCATTTGAGTTGGATGGGAGTTGCGTTAGGTTTGTCACTCCATTCCATTTTCGACGGTGTGGCGATGGCCGCCGCCGTGGCCTCGGGCGGGCATGGACACGGCGAGGCGCTCGGCTTGGGTACGGCGCTGGCAGTGATTCTGCACAAACCCTTCGGCGCGCTGGCAATCATTACTCTCATGGCGGCAAGTGGGTCGGCGGGCGGGTCAAAGCGCCTTGTGAATCTGGCGTTCGCCGTGGTAACGCCGCTGGGCGCGCTGCTCTTTTATTTTGGGGCGGGAACGTGGACGCACACCCATCCATCCTTGCTTGGATGCGCGCTGGCATTTTGTGCCGGAACATTTCTCTGCATCGCGTGCGCAGACCTTCTGCCGGAACTGCAATTTCATACGCATGACCGCCTCGCACTTTCCCTGGCCCTGCTCGCCGGACTGGCGGTCGCCGTGGTCATCACGCGCTTTGGTCATGTCGGCCACAATCACGACCAGGCATCGGAACAGCCTTTTGCCAAAGGTTCGCTCGAAAGCAACGTGCAGAAAGCCTGTTCACAACGGCGCCTGTGAATTTTTCCATGCTCGCGGGTCACTTGCGTTCATGATAATGCTTACACCATTGATTGGCTTATGGATGTTCTAACGCTTTCACGAATCCAGTTCACGCTGACGATTTCGTTTCACTACATCTACCCGCCGCTGAGCATCGGGTTGGGGGTGATGCTCGTGCTGATGGAAGGCATGTGGCTCAAGACGGGCAAGGCGATCTATCACCAGATGGCGCGATTCTGGACCAAGGTGTTCGCGCTGACGTTTGCCATCGGCGTGGCCACGGGCATCGTCATGGAATTTGAGTTCGGCACGAACTGGGCCACCTATTCGCGCTATGTCGGTGACGTGTTCGGAAGCGCACTTGCGGCGGAGGGCATCTTCGCGTTCTTCCTGGAATCCGGTTTCCTCGCGTTGCTGCTGTTTGGCTGGGATAAAGTCGGACGCAAACTGCATTTCTTCGCCACCTGCATGGTCTGCCTCGGCGCACACTTCAGTGCCATCTGGATCGTGGTTGCCAACTCATGGATGCAGACGCCCGCTGGCTATCACATCGTCGGCGAAGGGATGAAGGCGCGGGCGGAGATCACGGACTTCTGGGGGATGGTGTTCAATCCGTCTTCGATGGATCGCTTGTTTCACACGTTGTGCGGCGCGTGGCAGGCCGGAGCTTTTCTCGTGGTAAGTGTGAGCGCGTGGTATTTGCTTAAAAAGAAGCACGAAGCGTTCGCCAAGACTTCGATGCGCGTGGGACTGGCGGTTGCACTGGTAGCTTCGTTGCTGCAACTGGTGACCGGCCACACCAGTGCCCAGGGCGTGGCGAAGAATCAACCGGTCAAGCTCGCGGCATTCGAGGGACTTTACGAAACAACCACCAACGCGCCTTTGACCCTGTTTGGTTGGGTGGATGAGAAAAACGAAAAGGTCATCGGATCGGCGATTCCGGGAATGTTGAGCTTCCTCGCGCACAACAACACTGCGAAACCCGTTACCGGTTTGCGCGAAGCCGCACCGGATCCGAAAGGCCGGCCGCCGGTTAATTTCACGTTTCAAATGTTTCATCTCATGGTGGTGATTGGCTTAGGCATGATCGCAGTAGCGGCATTCGGCGCATTTTTCTGCTGGCGTGGGGTGCTGTTCCGAAAGCGCTGGATGCTCTGGGTGCTGGTGCTGTCCGTGCTTGGCCCGCAGATCGCCAATCAGGCCGGCTGGTTCGCGGCGGAGGTGGGTCGCCAGCCGTGGATCGTTCAGGGATTACTACGAACGTCGGAAGGTTTGTCTGCTGTGGTCAAGGCCAACATGGTGCTGACCTCCATGATCTTGTTCACCGCTGTTTACGTACTGCTCTTTGCCGTGTTCGTGTATTTGCTCAATGACAAAATCCAGCACGGGCCGGACGAAGCCGACCTGACTCCCTCTGGAAAACTGGCGTTGCCGGAAAGGAATAAAGCATGAACTTCGGCTCGCTCGATCTCAACACGACCTGGTTCATTCTCATCGGCGTGCTGTTCACCGGCTATGCAATGCTCGATGGGTTCGACCTCGGTGTCGGCGCGCTGCATCTCTTCACGAAAAAGGATGAAGACCGCCGCATCATGCTCAACGCCATCGGGCCGGTCTGGGATGGCAACGAAGTCTGGCTGGTCACAGGGGGTGGCGCGTTGTTCGCCGCGTTCCCCAATGTCTATGCGACGGTTTTCTCGGGTTTTTACCTCGCGTTCGTGCTGCTGCTCGTGGCGCTGATTTTTCGCGCCGTGGCGATTGAGTTCCGCAGCAAGCAGCCGATGCGTTGGTGGCGGCAGATGTGGGACGTGGGGTTCAGCGCGGGCAGTATTCTGTCCAGCCTGCTCATCGGAGTGGCGATGGGCAACATCGCCTGCGGCGTGCCAATTGACGGGCGCGGCGAATTCGCAGGCACATTTTTAGGGTTGCTTGGACCATACCCGCTGCTGGTGGGTGTGACCACGGTGGCTCTGTTCATGATGCACGGAGCAATTTACGCGCTGATGAAAACCGAAGGCCCGCTGCACGACAAACTGCGCCGCTGGGTCATCAACTGTATGATCTTCTTTATCATCTGTTACGCGGTAACGACGATGGCGACACTGCTTTATGTGCCGCACATGGCGGCGCGCGTGCGGGCTAATCCGTGGTTGTTCAGCATCGCGCTGGTCAATATGCTCGCCATTGCGAACATCCCCCGCGAGATTCATCATGGCCGTGACTGGCGGGCGTTTCTTTCCTCCTGTGTTGCGATGATCGCCTTGATGGGGTTGTTCGGCCTGGAGATGTATCCGAATCTCGTGCTCAGCAATCCGGAAGTGGCGAACAGCCTCACGGTTCACAACGCTTCCTCCTCACAGAAAACCCTCGGCGTGATGCTGACCATTGCGTTGATCGGCGTGCCCATCGTGCTCGCCTATACCGTGAGCATCTACTGGATTTTTCGGGGCAAGGTGAAGCTGGACAAAATGAGTTACTGATGGCAATGGGAATCATAGACCCTGCCCTTCGAACAACCACGACTGCGCTTCGCATTAACACCGTTTCCCAAACCAGCCGCCAAAGCAGAACTCGTGCAGCATGGCATCCACAACCTGATTCGCCACCCGCTTTATACCACCGGCATTTGCGCCGCCGTCGGCTGGTCGCTGATTCGTCAAGGCCGGCTGGCATTGGCGGCTTCATTGGCTCAGGCAGTATTCTTTGATGCGAAGGCGCCGCGCGAGAAACGCTGGGTGCGCCAACAGTTCCCTGACTACGGCGGTTACGCTCAACAAGTTCGCCGTTTCCTTCGTTGGATTGGTTGATGGCGCGCAAAGCTTCATCGTCGGGCTGTGCAAGCTGGCCTGTAACTTTTCAACACCTCGCGGCTCGGTAGATTTAGCGAGCGACACATGAAGTGCGAAGAGCTACTGGCAATGTTGAACGAATCCGTGAACGGGGTGCTTGACCCATCCGTCTGCCGCGAGTTCGAGCAGCACCTGGCCGGATGCAGTCCTTGCAGGGGCGTGGTGGACAACGTCCGCAAAACAATCATCCTCTACCAAGCGGGGCACCCCTGCGAGTTGCCGCGGGCATTTCAAGAACGACTGCACGCCGCTTTACGCGAACGCTGGAAGGAACCCATGCGCGCAAATCACCCCACAAACGGCCTTCCAACAAACGATCAAAACCATGAAAACCCCAACTGCCTTTCATCCTGCAAGCATCCTCTGCCCCGTTGACTTCAGCGAGCTTTCGGACCTGGCCTTGAAATATGCCGCTGCCGGAGCGCGGGTGTTCGACGCCACACTCGTGGTATTTCACGCGGCAAGGTTTGAGTTGCCCGCCTATTTCACCAGTGCCCAGGCGGACGCGTTGAAGCGACAACGTCAGGATCAACAAAAGCAGGTGAAAGTCTTCCTGCGTCTCCACGCCCGGAAGTTGCTCGGTCAGGAGGCGGGCCGCATTCACCTCCGGTTCGGGACGGCGGACGCGCATCCGGTGGATGCCACGCTGGCCGCCGCCCGGAAGAGCAAGGCTGGTTTGATTGTGATCGGCACGCATGGCCGGGGCGGTGCCAGTCGGCTCTGGCTTGGGTCGGTCGCAGAAAATGTGGTCCGCCAGGCGGAAGTCCCGGTATTCGTCGTGCGGCAGAAACAGCATGACTTCATCAACCCCTCCGACCCGCAGTCCGCGCCCGGTTTGACGAACATTCTGTGCCCGGTCAATTTCAGTGAAGCATCGCGTTCCGCCCTGTGGCATGCGGCGTCCCTCGCGCGGCAGTTCAAGGCGCGGTTAATTACCCCGTGCATCATCGAACCCGGGGACAAACTGGGAATCGCTGAAGCCAGGCGTGAATTGGCCGCGTGGCTGGACGAAACAGCCACCGGAGAATGTGATGCTCACATTATAACGAAGAGCGGGCAGGCCGCCGAACGCATCGTGACGCTGGCGGAAAAAATGCAAGCCGATCTGGTAGTCATGGGCGCACAGCGTCGCAGTTCACTTCAGACTTGGTTTTCGGGTGACACAACGGAATCGGTGCTGCGTCACGCCCCTGCGCCAGTGCTCGTCGTGCCACATTAAGCTCATGCTCGGTTTCGCCCTTGTCTTGGCGGCGTTAATTGGCGTTTCGCTGGGACTGCTCGGCAGTGGCGGTTCGATCATCACGCTACCGGTGTTGGTCTATGTCGCAAGAATACCCGCACCGCAAGCGGTGGGAATGTCGCTGGTTATCGTGGGCGGCACGAGCGCGCTCGGCAGCCTTCTTTATCTGCGGCAAGGCGCCTTCGACTTGCGTGCGGCCATGTACTTTTCTGTGAGCGGAATGGGCGGCGCGTTTGTGGGGGCGTAATTTACGCACCTGATTTCCGCGCCCACGCTTCTGCTGCTGTTTGGAGCGTTGATGCTCGTCGTCGGGACCCAGATGCTGCGATGCGGTGAGGCAAAAACCGTTTCACATGAATGCCGGCCAATGCGTTGTTTGGCGACCGGCGTTGCCGTGGGTCTGCTGACCGGATTTCTCGGCGTGGGCGGTGGATTTCTGATTTTACCGGCGCTCGTGCTCTTCGCAGGGTTGGAGATGAAGCCGGCCATTGGAACATCACTGGCGGTCATCGCCGTCAATTGCTTCGGCGGGCTGATCGGCCAAATGCACTACGTAAGCTTCGACTGGTTGCTTACAGTGGGTTTCTTGGTGGGGGCCATTGTCGGAATGCTTGCGGGATCGTCATTGGCAAAACGCTTGTCTGCTGCCGTGTTGCGGTGTGGCTTCGCTTGGGGCGTGGTGCTGCTGGGTGTTGCGCTGGTTACACGGAATCTGGTGCTCCTGTTGTGAACCCATTGAATAGTTCAGGCTGCCGCCGTGGGCATGCGCCATTTGATCATCGCGACCTTCACGGCGTCGTTGACGAGCAGACATGAGACCAGCGCGTAGCCGAAAATCGCGAATGTTTGCCACCAGGGCAAGGGTAGCAGTCCCGGAAGTCCCACGCGCGTGAGGATGGTGCCGGTAAGCGCATCTGCGATGAGAGCCGCGACAAGTGTTTTGCTGGGCATGGTCGCTCCGAACCAGCGGCGCTCGCGCGCGGATACAATGGAGAATGCGGCAAAGTAGAGCATAGTCAGGAAGCTGAAGGTGTAGAGGGCGTTTTCGTTGGTCGCCAATCCGAAATGCGACCATCCAATCCACAGGAGCACGAGCGCCTCCAAGACCATCGCAATCCCCAGCACAACCGACACTACGATGAAACCTTCAATGTTCCACGTTTCCGGTTTCTTGGACGGTCGCACGTGGTCGGTGGCCAGGGAAATTTTTGCAAAATCCGTCATGAAGACGAGCAGCAGCATGGCAAAAGCCGAGACAACGAACTTCCCAGTGACCACGAATGCGATGGCCACAAAGGCCGCTTTCAGGATCGTCCGGCTGATCTTGTTGATGATCCACGTGAGAATGCGTTGATAAATTGTCCGCCCTTGTTCGACCAGCGTTACGATGTTTGTCAGTCCCGATTCGGTCAGGACGACGCTGGCGGCACCTTTGGCCACGTCTGTCGCGGTGCTGACAGCAATGCCCACTTCGGCTTGCCGCAACGCGGGTGCATCATTCACGCCGTCGCCCGTCATGCCGGTCACATGCCCGGCGGCTTGCAGGTGTTGCACCACAATGTATTTGTCTTCTGGAAACACTTCGGCAAAGCCATCGGCTCCCGCCAACAAATCCACCGCCTCGTTGCCCGCCTGAGAGCCTGCGGTTTTCAGGTCCGCCACGCGCCGAATGTTGGGCAACCCGACCCCGCGTGCGATTTCGCTCGCGACCGCGAGTGCGTCGCCGGTGAGCATCTTCACCGAAACACCGAGGTCGTGGAGTGTGGCGATGAGTTGCTTGGCATCCGGTCGCGGCGGATCATACAGCGTCACCAACCCGACCAAAGCGGGTGTGCCCTTCTCAGGGCCGTGTGCGACCGCCAGGGTTCGGTATCCCTTCAATGCGGATTCGCTCACGCGAGCTTCCAACGCCTCGATTGCCAGGGGCTGAAGTCCACAGGCTTCAGCGATGGTCCGCACGGCACCTTTCATTAATCGCAGTCGTTTCCCGTTCTGCTCAACCACGGCTTCTGTCCGCCGGGTTTTTGCATCGAACGGCACGAAAGAAACCGGCGCGACCTTGGGCAGATTGTCGAAAATATGCCGCTCCTTGGCGGCCGCGAGGAACGCGAGATCAATTGGATCTTGGTTGGATTCCTGCGAAGCGAGTGCCCCAGCAAACAAGACATCGGCCTCGGTCGTCTGCGCCAGCGGGATCACGCCGATGACGGCCAATTGATTCATGGTAATCGTGCCCGTTTTGTCCACGCAAAGCACATCCATCGTCGCGGCATCCTCCGCCGCGCTGAGACGTGTCACAAGCACCCCGCGTTTGGCCAGTTCCTTCGATCCGACGGCCATGCTGACCGTGAACATGACCGGGAGGGCGACCGGCACCGCGCTCATCAAGAGAACGAGCATAAGCGGAAGCACCTCCAGGAGTGGTGTGCCGCGAATCAGCGACAACACAATCACCAGGCCCAGCAGCGCCCCGACGATGACGAAGAGCCAGCGGACGACCTTTGCCACCACCGCTTCAATGTGGAGTTTCGGACGGGCCTCTTGCACGAGCTGCGTGGTGCGGCCGAGGTAAGTCTTCGCCCCGGTCAACAACACCACGCCATTGCCTTCGCCCCGGCGGACGATGGACCCCGAGGCGAGGACTTCGCCCGGCGATTTGTCCGCGTCCTTTGATTCGCCGGTGAGCGCCGACTGGTCAATGGTCATCGCTCCCGTGAGAAGTTTGACATCCGCCGGGACAATGTCGCCAGGTCGCACCCGGACGATGTCACCAGGGACCAACTCCCGGGCGGGAACGACCTGCCAACTCGAATCGCGCCGGACGCGCGCATTGACCTGCAATCGTTTTCGCAGGGCTTCAACAACCCCAGCGGCCCGGCTTTCCTGCTTGAAACTCAACACGGCGTTGATTACCAGCAACGCGCCCACCACGATGAGGTCGGAGTATTTGCCGAGAACAGCGGACAGAACCATGATCAGTTCGAGCATCCACGCCGAGATTCCCCAAAACTTCTTTAGGAATTTGAGAGCCGGGTGACTCCTTTGTTCAGCCACTTCGTTGAAGCCGTTCTCCTTTCGGCGAGCGTCCACTTCGGTACGCGTCAGCCCGGTGTCAGGATTAACTTTGAGCGCCGCGAGTGTGTCGGCAATGGACGAGGAGACGATGCCTGGAGGCTTCGTGTCTGCTGGCTTCGCGGATTCCGCCTCCGCTTGGGGTTTATCTGTGGTCGCGCTCATCGGGGGGCGAATTCCAGGGCTTCCTTCGCCATGCTCGCTTTGAGTTTGGGAACCTGCATGCCGCCAGACTGATTAGCCGGAACGGCAACCAGCATGGCAGAGACAGTCTTATTTACTGGATTCTCGTTTGGCAATTTGACCGGCATAGCTTCGTTTCTTGGTTAAGAGCTTACCCCATATGCGGGGCATGACGGCATGATTTGTAACCTTTTTGATGTTCGTGGCTCGGTTTTCAAAGAGATGAAGAACGTCGAAGCTATGAACAGCAACCTGGTAGAGTTAACCGAGGCCAATTTTGAAACGGAAGTCCTGTCGGCAGCCATTCCGGTAGTTGTGGACTTTTACGCCCCTTGGTGTGGGCCGTGCAAAGTGATCGCTCCTTTGCTGGAGCAATTTGCGGGCGAGTTTGCGGGCCGGTTGAAGTTCGCCAAGGCGAACGTGGATGCAACGCCCGGCTTGGCGACGGGGCTGGAGATCACCGGGGTGCCGACGCTAATTCTGTTTCGCCGCGGCAAACCGCTGGGTCAGTTGGTGGGTTTCCCCGGATCGCGCCAGTTCAAAGCCTGGCTGGATGCTGCGGCGAACACAGCAGTTACACCTTAAACTGAAACGCACCATGATTCTGCGCATCACTATCGGAATTCTCGTCGGCGGCGGACTCGGCTTCGGCTACTACAAATTCGTCGGCTGTTCGACCGGCACATGTCCGCTAACCAGCAATCCAATCATTAGCACAATCTACGGCGCAGTTCTCGGCGTGCTGCTCGCGACCAGTTTTCGTTGAAACGATGCTTTCAACTCTTGCCGCAAGTCGAACAAGGTGTAAGCTGGACAGAAGCCAATCAGGGCGATGAGCAGCGGCAAAACGCCATCCCCAAACCAAACCGGTCCGCCGCACCGCGCCCCGGCAATCAGCCCGGCACCGGCAACGAAGCGACTAACACAATCACCGGCTCCAATGTGTTTTTTCATAGTGTTTGGGTTGAATGTTTCAACGCTCACACTTTGCACGAGGAAGGTTTGGCCTTCGGTGATGAAGTCACCGAGCAGAGTTGCGCCAAAACTCTGAGCGCACCCCCCAGTCACGAAACACCGCCGGCACGGCCCACGCGAGAACGTCCGTTTCCATTTCTGCCGGCGCAGGAAACTCGACTCGCCAAGAATGCACGAGGCCGTCAGCAGACACGATCCGCCGAGTTTGATGCGGTAGAGAGTGATTTGGCGACCTTCCCGGCCGACGAGCTAAGCCCGCATGGCTTCCGTGATGGGGAAAGCCATGACACCGGGTGTTTCGCGCGAGGCGAGAATTTGTTTGCCAGCGGGAAGTTTCACTCTCACCGCGGCGGTGGCAAACTGGCTGCGTTCGGCAGTGGGGGTCTGCTGAAGCACGGCGGGAAGGAATTTCGTTGCGGGAAATAACCCGCCAGGAAGACAGGCACGAAAAGGAGAAAACCAGTTTGCAACCTCCTCTGCTCTGGCGGCTCGGTAATAGCGCATGGAAAGGCACATGATCATCCGCCGATTCGCCGGCGCAACGGTGAGTCTGATTCCAATCCTGTCGCTCCGACCATTTTGCTTCTGCGGCAATTCCGGCCCATGGTTTTTCTTTCGTATCTATTTCGTCACTGTCGGTCGCATTGCATCCGGGCGTCCAGTTCGGGGCAGAAGGCTGCGATGGCACCAGCGCTGCTCATAGTAGCCAGATCAATGCTCGGCCTGGATCGCCCCGGACAGCTGGAGGCAGTGCGGTGGCAAACGGGCGGGCCGAACCGCGAGGATTTTGTCCGGCGGTTTGGGTGAATTGGCCGGGCAATGTGGTGGTTAGTGGTTGTTGGGTTGGTTGCGGCGGCGGACATGTTGGGTGTCCGCCGCCGCATTTTTCTGCCGTTCCCTTTCGGAGTGGTCGGCCCATCTCCCCTGCTGCGATTTGTTCGACTTGTGCAATTCGCGTCATATGGCGGGGTGCGACAAAGGAATCCACCGGCGCATCAGGGATTTTACTTCCTCAATGAAATCAGGTGTTTCATGAGCCTGCCCCGCGCACTCCAACTGCGTGGCACTGCCGCTGCTAAAGCCGCACTCACCAGACCCACGGGCTATGAGTCCATGGAACAATCTGCGAGCGGACTGGTCCGAACAACCGCGCGCCAACAAACAAAAACACTGAATGAAGAAAATTGAAGCCATCATCAAGCCGTTTAAGCTCGAGGAAGTCAAAGACGCCCTCGGCGAAATCGGCATCGAGGGAATGACCGTGACTGAAGTCAAGGGGTTTGGCCGCCAGAAGGGCCACACCGAAATCTATCGCGGCAGCGAATACACCGTGGATTTCCTGCCAAAGATCAAGGTCGAGCTCGTGTTGACAGACAAACAGGTGGATGCCGCCGTGGCGACCATCGTGAAAGCCGCCAAGACCGGTAAGATCGGCGATGGTAAGGTGTTCGTCTCCACCGTTGAGCAAGCCGTGCGCATCCGCACGGACGAACAAGGGGATGCCGCTGTTTAACTGATCAATCATAACTAGCAAACACTTCAACTACCAAAAAATGAAAAAACTTTTCCTCGGTCTGACTTTGGCGGCACTAACCGCCTCCAGTTTGTTGAACTTGCGCGCGGCGGACGCGCCCGCCCCCGAACCCACGATCGAACAACGGGTCGCGGGGTTGGAAGCATATGTCGCCAACACCGACCCCACAGCCCCGCTCAAAGACAAGGATGGCAAGATTCCTGACGGCCTGAAAACGGTGGCTTCTGGTAATCCCGGCCCGGGTCACAACGCCTGGATGATGACCAGTGCGGCCCTCGTTTTATTCATGACCCTGCCGGGCTTGTTCCTGTTCTACGGCGGCTTGGTTCGCCGGAAAAACATTCTCTCCGTCATCGCCCAATGCTTCGGCATCGCAGGCTTGGTGACGATTCTTTGGGTCGTGTTCGGGTACAGCATGGTCTTCGCCGACGGCTCCGGCCCGTTTTTCGGAAACATGAAATTTGCGATGCTTCATGGCGTGGATTCCCTCCCGAATACGAACTACGCCTACTGGGTGTCGCACAACGTTTTCAGCATGTATCAAATGATGTTCGCGATCATCACGCCAGCCCTGATTCTTGGCGCCATCGCTGAACGCATGAAGTTCACGGCCATCCTCCTGTTCGTGGCGCTTTGGATGGTGGTGGTGTACTTCCCGCTGGCCCACATGGTTTGGGGCATCAATGGATTCATGAACGGCGTCTGGAACGCCGACGCTTCGATCAAGGCGATCGACTTCGCGGGAGGAACCGTGGTGCATATGTCATCAGGTTGGTCGGCCTTGATCCTCTGTTTAATCCTGGGCAAACGCCTCGGCTTCCCGAAGGAAGCGATGCCACCGCACAGCATGGTGCTCTGCGCCATCGGCACCGGCATGCTTTGGGTGGGCTGGTACGGCTTCAATGCCGGTAGCGCGGTGGCGGCCGATGGCGTCGCGGCGAATGCCTTTATGACGACGACGATTGCGACGGCTGTGGCCTCCTTTGTGTGGCCGCTGGCGGAGTATATCGTGCGCGGCAAACCGAGCGTGCTGGGATTCTGCTCCGGTGCGGTGGCCGGACTCGTGGTGGTGACGCCCGCTTGCGGCTTCATTACGGCCGGGGGCGCGCTTGTGATCGGGATCGTGGCGGGAATTATTCCCTGGTTCTTCTGCTACAAGGTCAAGAGCTGGTTCGGTTATGACGACGCCCTGGACACGTTCGGGGTTCATGCGGTCGGCGGCACCTTGGGCGCCTTGATGACCGGTTTCCTGGCGCGCAATTCCGCCAACGCCAACCTAGCCACCAACCTCAAGGACAAAGTGACGGACACGTTCTTTCAACCCCTGTTCATTGAGCAAATCAAAGCGATCGGCGTGACGCTGGTGCTTGCCATTGTCGGCACGGTGGTCATCGCCTACATCGTGAAAGCGGTCGTCGGTCTGCGGCCGAGCGAGGAAGTCGAAGTCGCGGGTCTCGACCTCGCGGAACACGGCGAAGAGGGCTATCACCAAGCCCGCGGATAACCTGGCCATCAGAGTCGGTTAACCCACACGCGCCGCTGTCGGAGCAATCCGTCAGCGGCGCGAACTTTTTGCCCTTAAAACGTTTCGAAGCTGTCTCCCCGGTTTAAACCACCTGGATCACCACCGCCGTCGTATTGTCGCGACCATCATTCTTGACGGCTTCGAGGACGAGGCGTTGCGCGGGATTGTCGCCCGCCTTCATCGGTTTTTCTGGGCGCAGCAAATCCAGTACGTGATGGTTGTAGAGCCCTTCCGTCAAGCCGTCCGAGCAGATCAGGAAAATGTCGCCCGGCTCACACCCCACCGCGCCGACCTGCGGATCCACGAACTGATTGCCACCGCCGAGCGCCTTCTGGAGCACATTTCGCCGCGGATGCGTTCGGGCCTCCCTTTCGTTGATCTTTCCCGCGCGAAACAGCCAGCCGACGTGCGTATCGTCATAACTGATCTGTTTGATGCCACCCTCGCGCGCCGGCAGATAATAAATCCGGCTGTCCCCGATGTGGCCAAAATACATCCAGCCCGGCGTGAACCAGCATAAGCTCAAGGTCGTCTCCATGCCGCTGCACTCTTCGTAGCTCTGACCAAGATAAGCGAGCGCGCGGTGCACTTGGGTGAACAACTCCGTGAGCACATCGCCAAACCCGGCGTCCAAGCCGGCGGCGCGCTGCCCAAACGACCGCGGCAGCAACGTCGTGATCTTGTCCACGGCGATCTGGCTGGCGTACTCGCCGGCCAAGGCTCCGCCCATCCCGTCACTAACGGCAAATGCAAAGTCGGCATTCGCCGTTGAAGCTTCGCCCACTTTTCCGAGTCGCTGCACCTCGCGCGCGTCGAACTGGAGGCCGAGAAAGGAATCCTCGTTGTTCTTGCGCACCTTGCCCACATCGGTCCAACCGGACCATTTCAGGGCCATTGCGGTTGTCGTCACTGGGGTGTGAATCATGCGGCGGGCGACGGTTGGGCGTTGGACAACAAGGTGGCAAACTCAAAATCAATCACGCAGAAACGGCCATCCGATTGGCGATAAGTCACGTTCCGTATATCCGGGTCGTCGTGGCGCACGCCATAGGGTTCGAGCTCGGCGAAGAGCTCTTTCGTTCGCAGCTCGTCCAGATGCTGCACCCGGGCGCCACAATTGGAGGTGATGATCCGGGGTTGCGTGGCATCCGCCTCGAGCAGTTTGGGAACGAAGTTGCACCCGCGCGCTTCGAGATGGCGTAGAATCCGCACCTCATTCTCGAATCGCGTTTTGGCATCCGGACCGTGATAGCTTTTGATCACCCGCCCATCAAAGGTCAGATGCACCGTCGCCCGGAGTGTGTCTTTGACTTTGAGCATAATCGAACCGCTGACCGCACTTCGCCGCCAATGATTGCTGAAGGCCGCAGCAATAGGAAGTCCGATCGCCCCGACGAACGAGGCATTTTGCTCACCGCGGTCAAAAATAAGCAGTACTTGGCGGCCAAACCACCCGGCCAAACCACCCGGCCGGACAGGCGTAACAGATTTTTCACCCCGATAAAACCCTTGCAGACAGGGCGCGAACGCCATCTTGGTAAGTCCCGCCCGTAAAAATCTTGCGATGAGGCATCGCGCCTGCTGAAATGGCGAACCGTTGATCGGACCGCGGGACGGAACTTCGGCTGATCGAACAAACCTGAATTCACAGACACGAACAAATAACAACCACATCATGGCCAAATACAAATTAGAATACATCTGGCTCGACGGTTACGAGCCCGTTCCCAACCTCCGCGGCAAGACCCAAGTCAAGGAATTCAAAAGCTTTCCCAAGCTGGAAGAGTTGCCCATGTGGGGCTTCGACGGCAGTTCCACGCGGCAAGCGGAAGGCAAAACCTCGGATTGCATGCTCAAACCCGTGGCGGCCTATCCGGACACCACCCGGAAGAACGGTGTCCTCGTCATGTGCGAAGTCATGATGCCGGACGGCAAGACGCCGCATCCGAGCAACTCCCGCGCGAGCATCCTCGACGATCCCGGCGCGTGGTTCGGTTACGAGCAAGAATATTTCCTCTATAAAGACGGCGCCCCGCTCGGGTTTCCCACGGGTGGTGGCTTTCCCCCACCACAAGGCGAATACTACACGGCAGTCGGCTACAAGAACGTGGGTAACATTGCTCGCGAAATCGTGGAGGCGCACCTTGACCTTTGCCTCGATGCCGGCATCAACCACGAAGGCATCAACGCCGAAGTGGCCAAGGGCCAATGGGAATTTCAGATCTTTGGCAAAGGCTCGAAAAACGCCGCTGACCAGATGTGGATTGCGCGGTATCTCCTCCTGCGCCTGTGCGAAAAATATGGCGTGGACGTGAACTGGCATTGCAAACCGCTCGGCAAAGACGTGGACTGGAACGGGTCCGGCATGCACTCGAACTTCTCGACCACTTACATGCGCGAAGTCGGCGGCAAGGAATACTTCGAAGCGCTCATGGCGGCATTTGACAAATACAAGAACGAACACATTGCGGTGTATGGCCCGGACAATCACCTGCGCCTGACTGGCCTGCACGAGACGCAGTCTATCGACAAGTTCAACTACGGCATCGCTAACCGAGGCGCTTCTGTTCGCGTGCCGCACAGCTTCGTCAACAACGATTACAAGGGTTACCTGGAGGATCGGCGTCCGAACTCGCAGGGCGACCCCTACAAGATCGCCAGCCGTATCCTGCAAACGATCGCAACCGTGCCGACCAAGAAGGCCGGCAAGAAATAGGCGTCGGCCTTACGGCCGAAACCGCTGCAAACAAGGCGCGGCCCGCAAGGGCCGCGCCTTTTGTTTGCCTGAAAACCGCCGACTGGCGGAAGGATTCTCAAAATCCTTGCCGCTGGGGCGTCACAGATTAGGCTCCACCCCATGGGCTACCGAATTCAAATCTCCGCCGTTTGTCTGACGCTGATCAGCTTCGCCGACGCGCGCAGCAGTCTCGCGCAGCTTCCAGTGGTTCCGACCGCCCGTGAACCGGTCACCAATACCTATCACGGCACTCCGGTCATTGAAGATTACCAGTGGCTCGAAACCGCCACCAACGTCGCCGTGCGCGATTGGACTCGCCAGCAGAACGAACGCACCCGCGCCTATTTCGCCGGGCTCCCGTTTTACGCTGGCCTGGCGCAGGCGCTTGAGGAATTGATCTTGGAAGAATCGGCCAGCTACGCGCTCGCGTTCAAGCGCGGGGACAATATTTTCGCCCTGCGCCACAAACCGCCGGCCCAACAACCCGTGCTGGTCCGGCTCAATTCCGTTTATCCGCCCGCGCTACGGCAGGTCGTCTTCGATCCGAACGCTTGGAACTCCAACGGCACCACCGCGATGGATTGGTTCGTGCCGTCGCCGGACGGTCGGCTGGTGGCGATTTGCCTGTCCGAGAAAGGCAGCGAAGATGGCACGCTCCATTTCTTCGCAACGGACTCGGGCCGCCAGCTGCCCGACACAATTCCGGGCGTGCAATATCCCACCGGCGGCGGCAGCGCCGCGTGGAAGGCCGATGGAACCGGGGCCTTTTACACCCGCTACCCAAGGCCGGGCGAACGTCCAGAGGCCGATCGGCATTTTTACCAGCAGGTCTGGTTTCACAAACTCGGCACACCGGAAAGCGCCGACACCTTCGAGATTGGCCGCGAGTTTCCCCGCATCGCGGAGATTGACCTCGAAGCCAGCGAGGATGGCCAAT
>JADLHS010000240.1 GCA_020848635.1 Limisphaerales bacterium | reverse complement strand
TGCTTGCGGTGCCCGCCGGCCAACGCACCCCGGAACAACAGCGACAACTGGCGGCTCACTACCGCACGGTTTCGCCGGCCATGCGCAATCTGGAGCGGGAGATTTTCCGGCTCAATGAGCGCGAAAACGAACTGGCCAGCCGGAAATTCACCACGCTCGTGATGGAGGAGCGCGCCGAACCCCGGGCGACCTTTGTCCATGTTCGCGGAAACTTCCTGGAGAAGGGCAAGGAGGTTACACCCGGTACGCCGGCGATTTTCCCGCCGTTGCCGGACGATCAATCACCCAATCGCCTCACCTTGGCCCGGTGGTTGGTGCGGGCGGACAATCCCCTCACCGCCCGCGTAACCGTGAACCGGCTTTGGGAACGGCTCTTCGGCACCGGGATTGTCAAGACCAGCGAGGATTTCGGTAAGCAAGGCGAAGCCCCGTCACATCCCGAATTGCTCGATTGGCTCGCTTGCGAATTCATGTCGCCGTCCGCTGCTCAACCCTCCCCCCCCAATTCTCAACCACTCCCAGCGTGGGACGTAAAATACATTATCAAACTCATGGTCATGTCGGCCACGTATCGCCAAAGCGCAGCGACGGATACGGAGCGGCTGGAGCAGGATCCCTACAACCGGCTGCTGGCACGCGGGCCGCGGTTTCGGCTGGACGCCGAAATGATCCGCGACCAGGCGCTGGCCGTCAGCGGCCTGTTGAATCCCGAGATTGGCGGACCGAGCGTTTATCCGGTGCAAGTCCCGAACCTGTGGAAGGAACTGGGGTTCTTGCGTCCGGAAATTGGAATGGATGAATGGCCCACCAGCCAGGGACCGGAGCTTTATCGGCGGGCGCTCTACACTTTCTGGCGCCGGGTTTGCACCTACCCGACCTTCGCGACGTTCGATGCGCCCAGTCGCGAGGTATGCACCTCGCGCCGTCCGCGAACCGACACCCCCTTGCAGGCGCTCGCAGCGTTGAACGAACCGACCTTGCTGGAAGCAGCGCGGGTATTGGCCCAACGCATTTTACTTCAGGGCGGTTCGGATCCGAACCACCAGATTGATTACGCGTTTCGCCTGTGTGTGGCCCGGCCGCCCACCCAGCGGGAACGGCAGCGCCTGGTGAATCTCTATGAGCAGCAGTTGAAAGGTTTTGAGCGCGATGCCACCTCGGCGGAAGCCCTGGTGAATCAAGGTTCGGCCGAGCGCCCGGCCGGCCTGAACGTTCGTCAGTTGGCGGCTTGGATGATAGTCGCCAATGTGTTGCTCAATCTGGACGAGACGCTCACGAAAGGCTAGGTGCTGATGAATCCCCGAAATAGACAACAGAGCCATGAACATATCTTCGGCGGTGCGGAGCGATTCTCCCTCTCCCCCGCCGAGGGGGAGAGGGCCGGGGTGAGGGGGAACAGAGCAGCCTTTCTATCGTCGACAACCCCGCTCGTTCAGCACATCCACATAACCCCTCACCCTGAACCTCTCCCCTTCCGAAGGGGAGAGGGAAGCGACCGCCGAAAGACGGACTATCCCACGAACCTCTAAGTATGATTGCGCCCGATTTGGAAGATCTGAAATACGTCACCCGCCGCAAGTTTTTTCAGCAATGCGGCACCGGCATGGGTGCGCTGGCTTTGGGTTCGCTCCTGAACGACAAGCTGTTCGCCGCTCCCGCCCAGGAGACCGCGGGGTCAATGCGGCCCGGAACGCATTTCGCGCCGAAGGCCAAGAACATCATTTACCTTTTCCAATCCGGCGGGCCATCCCATCTCGACCTGTTTGATTACAAGCCGGAACTCATCAAACGCAATGGCCAGAAGATGCCGGATGAAATTTTGAAGAACATCCGGCTAGCCCAGATTGGCAAGGAAGCCGCGTTGCTCGGCACGAATTACAAGTTTCAGCAGTACGGCAAGTCGGGCGTGTGGCTCTCGGAACTGTTGCCGCAGCTGGCGACCATCGTGGACGACGTTGCGTTCGTCCAGGGTTTCCATTCGGAAGCGTTCAACCACGATCCCGCAACGCTGTTCATGAACACCGGCGCGCAACTTTCCGGCCGGCCCAGCATGGGCTCGTGGTTCAGCTACGGTCTGGGCAGCGAGAATAAGGACCTGCCGGCCTTCGTGGTGATGACCACGGGCGTCGGGCAACCGCTCACCAACAATTCCTGGGGCAGCGGCTTTCTCCCAACCGTGCATCAGGGCGTGCAACTGCGTTCGCAAGGGGATCCCGTGTTGTTCGTCTCGAATCCCGCCGGCATGGGCGCGGAACGCCGCCGCCAATCGCTCGACGCCGTACGCGACCTGAACCAGATGCGCTACGATGTGCTGCGCGACCCGGAGATTGCCACGCGCATTTCCGCGTACGAACTAGCGTATCGCATGCAGACCAGCGTGCCCGACGTGATGGATATCTCGAAAGAACCGGCGAGCATGCACGAAGCGTATGCCACGACGCCTGGCCGCGCTTCGTTTGCCAACAACTGCCTGCTTGCGCGTCGCCTGATCGAACGTGGCGTGCGCTTTGTGCAGTTGTATCATCGGGGCTGGGATCATCACGGCGGGCCGGACGGCAACTTGGTTTTCGACCTCAAGAAACGCTGCCTGGAAACCGATCAACCTACGGTCGCCCTGATCAAAGACCTCAAAGCGCGTGGACTGCTGGATGAAACGCTGATCATTTGGGGCGGCGAGTTCGGTCGGACGCCCATGATGCAGGGCAGCCTAAAGCCCGACAATATCGGTCGCGACCATCATCCGCACGGCTACACCGTGTGGCTCGCCGGCGGCGGCATCAAGCCCGGCATTGTTTATGGCAAGACCGATGACTTCGGATTCTATGCCACCGAGGACAAAGTCCACGTCCACGACTTACACGCCACGATTCTGCATCTGTTCGGTTTGAACCACACCAAGCTAACCTACCGATTCCAGGGCCGCGACTTCCGGCTGACCGACGTGCATGGCGAAGTGGTCAAGCCGCTGTTGGCTTAGAAGAGTCAGTTGCAGCCAATGTTACTTCGTACCGCTCCAACGTTTGGTTGGTGGTTAGCCACCTCGTTAGCCTGCGCGTATGGGGCATCCATCTCCCAGTCAGCAACCAACCGCGCCAAGGTTGACTTCAACCGCGACATTCGCCCCATTCTCTCGGAGCATTGCTACGCCTGCCACGGTCCGGACGAGAACAAGCGCAAGGCCGGTCTGCGCCTGGATGTCCAGGTGGACGCTTTCAAGGAGCTCAAATCCGGCAACCACGCTTTGGTGGTGGGCGACCTAAGCCGAAGCACGTTGGTGGGACGCATCGTTTCCGCGGACTTGGAGGAGGTGATGCCGCCGACCAAACACAACAAGCCGCTGACGGCGGAGGAGATTGCTTTGTTGCAACGATGGGTGCAGGAAGGCGCGCACTGGAAGCCGCATTGGTCGTTCATCCCGCCTGAACGTCCGGCGTTGCCGCCGGTGAAGGATCGGAAATGGCCACGCAACGCGATTGACTATTTCACGCTCGCCCGGCTCGAAAAGGAGAAGCTCCCGCCAAATCCCGAAGCGGACAAGGCCACGTTGATCCGCCGTGCCACGCTCGATCTGATTGGACTGCCGCCAACCATCGAAGAAGTGGATGCGTTCCTCGCCAATAAATCGCCCGATGCCTACGAGAAACTGGTGGACCGATTGCTAACGTCCCCGCACTACGGCGAACGGATGGCGCAAAACTGGTTGGACCTCGCGCGTTACGCCGACACCAGCGGTTATCACTTCGACGGCGTCCGCTTCATGTGGCTCTGGCGCGATTGGGTCATCAAGGCTTTCAACGACAACAAAAGTTACGACGAGTTCACGGTGGAACAACTCGCCGGCGATCTATTGCCTGAGCCCACCCAATCGCAGCGCATCGCGACCGGCTTCGTCCGCAACAACATGACGAACGACGAAGGCGGCGCGGACCCTGACGAGTATCTCAACAAGTATGTCGCGGATCGTGTGACCACCGTCGGCGCCGTGTGGCTTGGCCTGACCCTTGGATGCACCGAGTGTCACGATCACAAATATGATCCACTGACGACGAAAGAGTTCTACCGGATGTATGCGTTCTTTCACAACGTGCCGGAGAAAGGGTTGGATCGCATTCGCACGGACAATCCGCCGCCGCGTCTGCCGGTGCCGACGGCAGATCAGGCGTTGCAGTTTGTGGAAGCCGACTTTCGGTTGAAAGATGCGGAAAAGACCTTGCAGGATCGCGCCAATGAACTGGGCGAGACGCAGGAGAAATGGGAACTCGAGACCAATGCCAAGTTACCGCCCAAACCGAACGAGGAAGGGCTCGTTGCGGTTCTTCCCTTCGATGATTCGTTGACGGTTACTTCGTCCTCGGCGGCAGCGCAGGGCAGGATCGTGGATGCCGG
>JADLHS010000239.1 GCA_020848635.1 Limisphaerales bacterium | reverse complement strand
TGGAGTCTGGATCCGCCGACGGCAGAATTTTATGGTAGCCGTGACAACTGCCGCAGTTCGCCGCCAGCGTCGAGCCGTATTGCGACGCGAGGCCGTGGTAGCTGTCGAAGAACGTCCGCACCCGGTCAGAAGGCAGATTGTACTTCGTATTGAGGCGTTCCGAGGCGTGGCAGCGGCTGCACACGTCTTCGGAGATGTTGCGCGACGCGTCGCCGGTGAGGGATTTGATGTTGTGCTCCGAGTGGCAGTCCGTACAGGTGGGCGCATCCCGCACCCCCGCTGCCAGCGCTTTGCCATGCACGCTCGCCGCAAAGTCCTTTGCCTCCTGATCGTGACACGTACCGCAGGTTTCCGCCTGCCGCAAGACGTGCAGCGGCGAAAGCGGCGAAGTCGGCGGCAGCACTTCATGCGAATCGTGACAATCCTGACAGGTGGCCGCGGTGGCATCCCCGTCTTTCAGCGCGCGGCCATGAACGCTCGCGCCGTAGCTCTGCGTCTGGCGCTCGTGACAGGTCCGGCAGTTGACCGGCTTGGCCGCGAGGTTGTCGTCCGGATGTTTCTCCGTAATATCCGTGTGACAACTGGCGCAGGTGTTGGTCCGGTGCGCCGAGGAGGAAAGTTTGGCGGGATCAACAAACAGGGAGATTTCCTTTCCAGCGGCATTCGTCTTGGTCAGCGTCTTGTCGGAGTGACACTCCAGACAATCGCTGTTTTGTAAACCCGCCAGCACCGGGAGTTGTAACCAGAACCCGAGCGCAGTCGAACCCAGCATCCTTTTTCCCCATACACTCATACCACTCTAGGGTCGGGGTAAAGTGAGGGATAGGCTCCACGCCGCTTGCTGAATTCAACTCATTTATTGCCGCGAAGGATCACAACCTCACCAAGTCTCAGACACCCACATCCTGAATGGTCGCTAATTCATGCGTTCGCCTTTGCCAGGCGGCGTAAGAACTTGCAGGCTGAACGCTGATAGCCCGGCGGTGGCGACTCGCCGGCGCCAGCTATTAATCCAGCGCCGGCTGAAATCCGAACTTCTTTGCCAGGGCAAGGGAGGTGGCAAGCGATTTGACACCCGCCGTGCAACTCGGATCGGAAAGGGAGGCGGCGGCCAGACACACGCCGGTGCGGAGGCTGCGCGAAAGTTCCCAGCCCTCGTGCAAGCCCCACAATACGCCCGCGCAGAAGGCGTCGCCCGCGCCCGCCGTGCCCGCCATGTGTTTGGCCGGGAGTTTGAGCGACGGTTGCCAGACATCGTCGCCCCGGCGGTTGCGGGCCAGGGCGCCTTCGGGAAAGTGAATCACCACCAGCTCGCGCACGCCTTGTTGCAACAACGCCCCAGCCGCGTGCCGGAGCGCCACGGTATCAAGCCGGCCATCGGAGGTGCGGACTTTGAAACCCGTAGTCTTGCCCGCTTCAATTTCGTTCAGGACGCAGTAGTCCACGAATTTGAGTACGGGCGCAACGAGCGTGGGGAAACGGTCACTGTCCTCGCTCACCACGTCCACACTGGTCTTGAGGCCGGCGGCCTGCGCGGCGGCGAGCAAACGACCGGCGCGGGTGCCGCATCTTTCGTCCGGCACGTCGAGCGCATCGAGGAGGAGCAAATAACCCAGATGAAAAATGCGCGCCTTGAGCTTCTTGAAATCCAGATTGGCACCCGCCCACAGCGCGTTGGCGCCGCGGGCGTGGAAGAAGGTTCTCCGTCCGGAGGCCCGTTCCGTCATGACGTCGGTATAGGAAGTGACCGCCTTGGGGGTTTGATTCAGGTAGCGAACGTCAATCTTATGGCGGCGGCAGTGGGCGAGGATTTGCGCGCCGTTGTCGTCCTGGCCAACGAGGCCGGCGGCGATGAGCGGAAAAGGAGCGCCCGATTGGGCGAGATCCATGAGCACGTTGTACGGCCCGCCGCCCGTGCCGGTCATTTCGGCGACGATGTTGGCAAGCTGTTCCGGCGGCGGGTAGCCATCAATGATTTTGACGCGGTCAATGATCCAGTTGCCACCGGCGAGAAGGCCGCGATGCGCACTGGAGGATTTGGTTTTCATGGTTGAAGCTCCGATGTTGCAGGCTCAGTGAACAAGAATCCGGGAACCCCTGGCAAGTGTTTTCTGGAATCCAGCCGGAAGCCGAGGGGCGGTCGACGGCGGGTGGTGAAGTTTGGGATGCGCCGGCGGTTTTCCGCCTTTCCCGGCAAGAAAGGCTTTTCAAACGGGCGGGCGATCGCTATTTCTGCTCCGTGGCCACGCAGTTGCATCAAGGTGAGAAGACCCTCCGGGGCATTCCGGTGTCCGCCGGCGTGTGCCGGGGCAAGATTCTCGTCCTCGACAAGGCCCGCCAGCCGATCGAACCGCGCACGCTGGTCGAGGCGGAATTGGCGGAGGAGATCAACCGGCTCCAGCGGGCGCTGGTTTGCACCCGCGAGCAATTGCAGGACGTGCAGCGCCAACTCGCCGTCAGTCTGGGCGCCTCCCATGCGAGCATCTTCGACGCACACCTGCTTGTGCTCGAGGACCCGGCGTTGATTGACGAGACGGTGCGCGTCATCCAGCAGGAAAAGGTCAACGCCGAATACGCCTTCCACCGGGTCACGGAACGGTACGCCACGGCGCTGGCGAAGGTTGCCGACGAGTATCTCCGCGAGCGCACGACGGACATGCGGGACGTCAGCACGCGGGTGATCAATAATTTGCAGGGGCGGGATGAGCATGTGGACCTGCGCCATCTGGCCGGGCCGTGCATTATCATCGCGCACGATCTCACGCCGTCCAAGACCGCGCAGTTGGATCGCAAGCAGGTGCTGGGTTTCGCCACCGACGTTGGCAGCCGGACCTCGCACACGGCGATCATGGCACGTTCGCTCCGCATTCCGGCGGTGGTCGGGTTGACCACGGCGAGCGAGGAACTGAAGACGGGTGACTACGTCCTGCTCGACGGATTCAACGGGGTCATCATCGTCAACCCGACAGACCAAACCCTTTTTGAATACGGCCAATTGATTCGCAAGCAGGTCACGCTTGAGGAGAAACTCCGTGAGGCGTTGAATCAACCCGCCATCACGCTGGACAACCATCGCGTTTTGATTTCCGCCAACATCGAGCAAGCTGCGGACGTCGAGACGGTGAAAACGAGCGGCGCGGATGGTGTGGGGCTGTTTCGCACCGAATACCTGTTCATCAATCGCGACGCCCCCCCAGGCGAGGAGGAACAGTTTCAGGCGTATCACCAGGTGGCCGAGGCGCTCAAGCCCAGTCCGGTGGTCATTCGGACGCTTGATTTGGGGGGCGACAAGTTGCTTTCGTCCCTTGCCTTGCCGACGGAGATGAACCCATTTCTCGGCTGGCGGGCGATCCGGTTCTGCCTGCAGCATGAGGAGATTTTTCGGGCGCAGTTACGGGCCATTTTGCGGGCCAGTGTCGCTGGTAATGTGAAAATCATGTACCCCATGATTTCCGGCCTCGACGAGTTGAACCAGGCCAACACCTTCCTCGCCCAATATAAAACCGAGTTGCGAAACGAGGGGGTGCCGTTTGACGAGCAGTTGGAAATTGGCGCGATGATCGAAATCCCGTCAGCGGCCCTCATCGCGGAAGCGCTCGCGAAGCGGGTGCAATTCTTCAGTCTCGGCACGAATGATTTGATCCAGTACACGCTGGCCGTGGATCGCATGAACGAAAAGATCGCGCATCTTTACGAACCGACGCATCCCGCCATCCTGCGCCTGATCAAACTGACGGTGGACGCCGCCCGAACGCACAAAATTTGGGTCAGCCTGTGCGGTGAGATCGCGGGCGACCCCTCCCTCGTGCCGCTGCTGATCGGCCTGGGGGTGGACGAGTTGAGCGCCGCCCCGTCCTTGCTCGCGCAACTGAAGTATCTCATCCGCCGGCTCAAACTGTCCGATGCGCGCGAGCTGGCGACCTTTGCCCTCGGCTGCGACTCGGCGTCGGAAATTCTCGCCCGGAGCCAGGCGCTCGCACAACGCGCCGCCCCCAGTTTGTTCGAATCTAAAACATGAAAGTCATCATCCTCGCCGCCGGTTACGCCACGCGCCTGTATCCGCTCACGCTCACCCAACCCAAGCCGCTCCTGCCCGTCGCCGGCAAGCCGATGGTCGAGCACGTTCTCGACAACCTCATGCCGATGGACGGCTTGGACCGGGTTTACGTCGTGACCAACGCGAAGTTCGCCGGGCATTTCCAGCAATGGTCCGACCACTATCGCGCGACGAAATCGAAACTCGAATTCACGATCGTCAACGATGGCTCGACGGACGACACCAACAAGCTGGGCGCTATCGGTGACATCCATTACGTCCTCCAGACCCAGAACGTGCAGGATGATTTGATCGTCGTGGCGGGCGACAATCTGTTCAGCGAAAAGCTGACCGACTTCGGAAGGGTTTGCCGCGCAAGAAACACCCCGGTCCTTGCGTTGTACGACGTGGGAAACCTGGAGCAAATCAAGAAGTATAACTCCGTCTCCGTGGACGCTGCCGGCCAGATCACCTTCTTCGAGGAGAAACCGAAGCACCCGACCAGCACCCTTACCGGCATTGCCCTTTATTATTATCCGAAGCATACCCTTCCGCTGATCCAACAATACATGGCCGAGGGCAACAACCCTGACCAACCAGGCCGCCTCGTGCAATGGCTCTATCCGCGCACGCCGGTATACACCTGGCGGGTGCCGGGCACCTGGTTCGACATCGGGTCAAAAGAAACGCTGGCGGAGGCGAACGAGATTTTCGCCCGGAAATAAATGTCGCCCGCTTCGTTCCATGAAATCCTGCCGGTGCTGCAAACGGCCATCGGCCCCGTGATCCTCATTTCGGGCATTGGCTTGCTGCTGCTGACCATGACGAACCGGCTCGGGCGGGCCATTGACCGGGCCCGGCAACTGGCCCGCGATCTGGACACGTTGACCGGCCCTGACCGCGATCCGGTGCTTGCCCAGGTGGTCATCATCTATCGCCGGGCGCGGCTGCTACGGATCACCATTGCCCTGGCTGGATTGAGCGTGCTGCTGGCCGCGCTGCTGATCATCGCGCTCTTTCTCACGGCCTTGCTCCACTGGGATCAAGGTTTGCCGGTGAGCCTGATCTTCATCGCCTGCATGAGCGCTTTGATTGTGTCCCTGGGGACGTTTATCTACGACATTCATTTGTCCCTCGTGGCACTGAGAATGGAACTGATCCAGGTGAAGCCGGACCTGGCCTGACCCTTTGATCGGCGGCGCGGGGAAAACTTCGACGGAAATTGGCTTGCTCCCGCGGCGGGTTGCGCGTATTTGAGAATAGCGGTTACGTGCTTGTGCCCACGTGGCGGAATTGGCAGACGCGCTAGATTCAGGTTCTAGTGAGTAACATCGTACAGGTTCAAGTCCTGTCGTGGGCACCACTCAGTTTTTCGACAACCTCATGAATACCCTCCCCGAATACGTTGATCAGTTGCCCAATCTGTGCGGCTCGGAGTCACGGCTTGAAACCCTTCGCCGCCCTGTTCCGCGGGCGGGCGGGATGGATTTCGCCGGGATCAACAGTGCTTTTGCGATCGCCTTGCACATGCACCAGCCGTTGATTCCCGCCGGTGGGAAGGATCTGGCCACCGCCGAGATCATCAGCAACCTGAAGTATATGCGGGACAACCCCGGCATTGGTGACAACCACAACGCCGCCGTGTTCCACTGGTGCTACAAGCGCATGGGCGAGTTCATCCCGCAGTTGATTGACGAGGGCAAACAACCGCGCGTGATGTTGGAATACTCGGGCGCGTTGTTTCATGGGATGCGCCAGATGGGACTGCACGACGTCTTTGACACCCTCCAGCGCATTACTTGTGACCCTCGCTACCGCCACACCACCGAATGGCTCGGCATGCCGTGGGGGCACGCGGTCGCCCCATCCACGCCGGTGCAGGATTTTCGCCTGCAGGTTCGCGCGTGGCGGCATCATTTTGCGGCGATTTTCGGCCTGGAAGCGTTGAGTCGCGTGCGCGGGTTCTCGCCGGCGGAGATGGCATTGCCGAATCATCCCGACATCGCCTACGAATACATTCAGACCCTCCGTGATAATGGCTATGATTGGCTGCTGGTGCAGGAGCACACCGTGGAGCAACCCGAGAACGGCCATGGCCCGGAGAAAAAACATCTCCCCCACCGGCTCATCTGCCGGAACTCAGCCGGCAAGGAGGCAAGCATCATCGCTATCATCAAGACCCAGGGCAGCGACACCAAGCTCGTGGCGCAGATGCAGCCATACTACGAGGCGAAGGGTCTGTCCCGTTGGGAGTTGGCGGGTCGCCAAGTTCCTCCGCTCGTGACGCAGATCGCTGATGGCGAAAACGGCGGGGTGATGATGAACGAGTTTCCGCCCAAATATCTCGAAGCCGTCCGGGAATGTTCCGGCTCCCGTACGCCGATGATGAATGTATCGGAATATCTCGATCAGCTTGCCGCGCTTGGGCTTCGCGAAGAAGATTTCCCCATCATTCAGCCCATTCACCAGAAGCGCCTCTGGGAAAAGTTCAAACCCGGTGACGGGGAAAAGCGCCTCGCCGCCCTGATTGAGGAACTGAAGAAGCAGGATCATCGCTTCCACATGGAAGGGGGGAGTTGGACAAACGACATTTCGTGGGTGCGCGGCTACGAAAACGTCCTGGGGCCGATGGAGAAGATCAGCTCGCTCTTCAACGAAAAGGTGCTGCAGCGCAACATCCCCACCAGCGACCCGCGGTATCGCAACGCGCTGTTCCATCTGTTTTGCTCGCAGACGAGTTGTTTTCGTTATTGGGGACAGGGAACGTGGACCGATTACGGGCGGGAACTCTGCCGCCGCACCGAGGCTATTCTTACGCACGATTTCTGAGCCGGCGGGGCTGCGCTTTCGTCCGCCTTTGGACCAATGGTCGGCGGGATTTGGCGGCGTAACCGGCATGGAGGGACGGCGACGATCCAGGTGGTTGCGGGTTGCTTTTTCCAGCGGTTGCCATTTGGCAGGCGATTTTCCCAAAAAAACTTGTTGCGGGTGATTTGCCGTTTGCTACTCTCCAGACCCCGTTTGCCCGGTTGTTCAGACGCTGGGGAAGGGGAGTAATTTTTATAGCCAAATGCCGACAATCAATCAATTGGTCCGAAAGGGCCGCAACAAGATCAAGTACAAGTCCAAGTCCCCGGCCTTGCAGAACTCGCCGTTTCGTCGCGGCGTGTGCATCCAGGTGATGACGCGGACGCCCAAGAAGCCAAACTCGGCGATGCGCAAAGTTGCCAAGGTGCGGCTCACAAATGGCTTCGAGATCATCGCCTACATTCCCGACGAGGGGCACAATCTGCAGGAGCACTCGATCGTGCTCGTGCGCGGTGGCCGGGTGAAGGACTTGCCGGGCGTGCGATATCACATCGTGCGCGGGACGCTGGACGCCGCCGGGGTTGAGAAGCGTCGCGTCAGCCGCTCCAAATATGGCGTGAAGCGACCGAAGGTTGCCAAGACCGCGGCCGCAGCGAAGTAAGCAACCATTTAACCGAGGAAAGATCTAAAAAGCCATGTCACGTCGTCGTCAAGCCACTAGGCGTCCCGTCTCCCGGGATGGGAAATTTCAGAGCGCGCTCGTCGCGCGGCTCGTCAACACCGTCATGTTCTCCGGCAAGAAGAGCACCGCGCAACGCATTGTTTATGGTGCGTTTGATCAGCTGGTCGAAAAAAACCCGGCCTCGAATCCGGTCGAGATTCTGCAGCGTGCGGTGGACAATGCCAAGCCGCGCATTGAGACCAAACCCCGCCGCGTTGGTGGCGCGACCTATCAAGTGCCCCTCGAAGTGCCGTCGGACCGGCAGGCGGCTCTGGCGCTCCGCTGGATTGTGGACTTCGCGGATGCGCGCAAGGGCACCCCGATGAGCAACGCACTGGCCTTGGAAATCATGGAAGCCTACCAGGGGCAGGGCGGGGCGATCCGTAAGCGGGACGATGTTCACAAGATGGCGCAGGCCAACAAGGCCTTTGCGCACTTCCGCTGGTAGTTCAAAACTTTAGCACGCCCCGGAAGCAAGCACTGCCCGGGGCGTTTTTTTTATCACTCTAATCATATGACAGCTCCCGCCACCCCCGCACCGAAATCGCCGAACTCGCCCAACCGTGAGTACACGCTCGAACGCACCCGCAACATCGGGATCGCCGCGCACATTGACGCCGGCAAGACGACGACCACCGAGCGCATCCTGTTTTACACCGGGCTGATTCACAAGATCGGTGATGTGGATGACGGCAATACGGTGACGGACTGGATGGAACAGGAACGCGAACGCGGCATCACCATCACTTCGGCGGCGGTGACCTGTTTTTGGACCCAGAAGAAGGAAGCCGGCCTCTTCAAGTCCTATGAAAATATCCCGCATCGCATCAACATCATTGACACGCCCGGTCACGTGGATTTCACGGCGGAAGTGGAGCGCTCGATGCGCGTGTTGGATGGGGCGGTGGCGGTGTTCTGCGGCGTGGCCGGGGTGCAGCCGCAATCCGAAACCGTCTGGCGGCAAGCGACAAAGTATAACGTTCCGCGCATTGCTTTCGTCAACAAGATGGACCGCACGGGCGCCAATTTTCAGAATGCGCTGGACGACATGCGCAACAAGCTCAAGGCCTATGCCTACCCGATCTTCCTGCCCATTGGCGCGGAAGACCAGTTGGCCGGGGTCATTGACCTGGTGAACCAGAAAGCCATCGTCTGGGGCCCGGGCGATGTGGCGAATGAGGGACTGAAGTACGAGATCACGGAAATTCCTGACGCGCTGAAGGAAAAAGCCAAGACGGCCCTGGAAGAATTGATTGACGCGGTTTCCAACAAGGACGACGCCATCGCCGACTTGGTGCTGGAAGAAAAGCCCATTGAACCAGCAGTGCTCAAGGCTGCCATTCGTCGTTTGACCTGCAAGCTGGAGTTTGTTCCCGTGCTCTGTGGCTCCGCGTTCAAGAAAAAGGGTGTGCAAGTGCTCGTGGACGCCGTGGTGGATTACCTTCCCGGGCCGCTGGACATTCCCCCTGCCCACGGCATTGATCCGGTCAACGACAATGCCCCGGTCACCGTTGAGACCGACGATAGCAACAAGTTCTGTTCGCTGGCGTTCAAACTCTGGACCGACCCCTATGCCGGCAAACTGGTGTTCTTCCGCGTCTATTCTGGACACCTCAAAAAGGGCGATACTATTTACAATCCGCGCACCCGCAAACGTGAACGGGTCAGCCGCCTCATGGTCATTCAGGGCAGCGAACGCAAGGACATCAACGAGGTGTTTTCGGGCGACATTGCCGCGTTGGTCGGGTTGCGCAACATCACCACCGGCGACACAATCTGTAACGAGGACTTCGACGTCACGCTCGAGCCGCCGACCTTCCCCGAGCCGGTGATCAGCATGGCCGTCGAGCCAAAAACCAAGCAGGATCGCGACAAGATGTCCGAAGGCTTGCAACGGCTGGCCGAAGAAGACCCGACCTTCCGCTGTTTTACCAACGAAGAAACCAGCCAACTCATCATTGCCGGCATGGGTGAGTTGCATCTGGAAATCATTCGCGACCGTTTGTTCCGTGAATTCAAGGTCGAAGCCAATGCGGGCGCCCCGCAGATTGCGTATCGTGAGACCATCACCAAGGCGGCGGACGGCGAAGGCAAATTCATCCGGCAATCCGGCGGTCGCGGGCAATACGGCCATGCCTGCATCGAGGTGCAGCCGAATGAAAAAGGCAAGGGCGTTGAAGTTGAGAACAAGATCGTCGGTGGTACGATTCCCAAGGAATACATCCCGGCGGTCATCAACGGCATTGAAGAAGCCATCAAGGGCGGCGTCTATGCCGGCTACCAGGTTATTGACATCAAGGTGCAGGTCACCGACGGCTCGTTCCACGAAGTGGACTCGAACGAACTTGCGTTCAAGATGGCGGGCATCTTTGCCTTGAAAGACGCTTTCAAGAAAGCCGGCCCGATTCTGCTCGAACCGATCATGAAGGTGGAACTCACAACGCCGGATGAATACCAGGGCGATCTGATTGGTGACATCACCCGTCGTCGCGGGATGATTCTGAACATTGAGGCGAAGCAGGGGCAGACGATTGTGAACGCCCAGGTGCCGCTTGCCGAAATGTTCGGCTATGCCACCGCCATCCGCTCGCTCTCCAAAGGCCGGGCCTCCTACTCCATGGAGCCGCTGACGTTCGAGCAGGTCCCCAATAGCATCGCGGAAAAAATTCTGGACTCGGCGAAATCCAAGCCCGCAGCCCGCACATAACTCAACGGCAGCCTTTCCGGCAAGCGCTTACGGCCTTTCCTCGCACGAGTTTGCGCGCGGAAAGGCCTTTTGCCGTACCCGTATCTTTTGCGCGGGCCGCTTTACTCCTCCTCGTGGTTCGCCCCGGGCTTTCGGTCCCAGCGTCGCTGCTGTTTCTCCGGCAAACTGGTGTCCACCTTCACGTAGTAAGTGTCCTTGCCGAAGCGCGTATCCGCTGCTTGCTGTAATGCCTGCGATGGCAGGACGCCGAATCGTTCGTGCGGTTGCAGAAAAATGACCTCGCCGGTCGGACGCATGAAGCACAGGAATAGTGGGCACTTGCCCGGGTGGGCAGCCACCAATTCGCGCACGGCTTCGATGTCATCCGGTTGGAGGTGAGCGGTGTGCAGGCGCAGGTGAACTTGCTTGGTAAACTTCTTCGGGGCGTCTTCCAGGGGCATGATTTCCTGCGGAAAGATCTTCGGTTTGTCTTCGCTGGTGTTGACTTCACCAATGACGAGAATGGCTTTGTTCGCCACGAGTAACTCCCGATACTTATCGTAGTTCTCATTCATGCAAAGAACCTGAACCGAGCCTTCCAGATCCTCGAGAGTGATGATCGAATACGGTTTGCCGCTCTTCTTCGACATGCCGTTCTGCACGGCTGCGATCAAGCCGCCGATGCGCGTGAGGCTGCGGTTGGGCAGTTCGGGAAGTCCGGCGGTGTTCGCGAGTGCGTATTTCTCCAGAATCGGGGCGTAGGGCGTCAGCGGATGGCCGGTGACGTAGAAGCCAAGCAATTCCTTTTCGTGCGCCAGCAATTCGTGCTGGGGCCATTCGGGCAGGTTGCTGATCGCCTCCGGCATGGCCGGCGCTTTTTCCTCCAGCGCGCCGAAGAGGGAGCTTTGTCCGCTCTGGCGGTCGGCAATAACGCTGGCCGCCCGGGCCAGGGTGCGTTCGATTTGCGCGGTCAAGGTGGCGCGCGTCTGGCCGAACGCATCGCACGCGCCGGTCTTGATGAGCGCTTCGAGGGTTTTCCGTGTCACTGTGCGACCATCCACGCGCTGGCACATGTCCGCGAGCGAGGTGAACCGGCCGCCTTCGCTGCGGGCTTTGAGTATGTTTTGCACCGCCACTTCGCCGACCCCCTTGATGGCCGCCAGCCCGAAGCGGATGACCTTGCCTTCGCGGGCAGAGGCAAACACCACCTCACTCTCGTTCACATCCGGCGCGAGCACTTCAATGCCCATCACCCTCGCCTCGGCGATGTATTGACTCAGCTTGGCTGTGTCGCCCATGTCGTTCGTCATCATGGCGCACAGAAACTCAACCGGATAATTCGCCTTCAGATACGCGGTCTGGTATGCGACGATGGCATAGGCGGCGGCATGCGATTTGTTGAAGCCGTATCCCGCGAATTTTTCCAGCAAATCGAAAATCTGGTTCGCCTTCGCCTTGGGGATGTTGTTTTTCTGGTGGCAGCCTTTGACAAAAATGTCGCGATGCTTCTGCATCTCCTCGACTTTTTTCTTGCCCATCGCGCGCCGCAACAAATCCGCGCCGCCCAGCGTGTAGCCGCCCAACAACTGAGCCGCCTGCATCACCTGCTCCTGATAAATCAAAATCCCGTATGTTTCCTTGGCGATAGGTTCGAGCAGCGGGTGCTCATACTCGACTTTGACTTCGCCGTGCCGACGCTTGATGAATTCTGGAATGAGATCCATCGGGCCGGGGCGATAGAGCGCCACGAGCGCGGTGATGTGTTCCACGCTGGCGATCTGGAATTTCCGGCACAGGTCGCGCATGCCGCCCGATTCCAACTGGAAAATCCCCAGCGTGTTCGCCTTGTTCAGCAGGTCATACGTCTTCGCGTCGTCCAGCGGCAGGTGGTCAACCAGCACCTCAACGCCCTTCGTGCGTTTGACCATTTCGCAAGTGTTACGGATGACTGTAAGCGTTTTCAGCCCGAGAAAATCCATCTTCAGCAGGCCGAGGTCACCGACGGGGTTCATTGCGTACTGCGTGACGATGGCGCCATCCTCATCGGTTTTGAGCGGGAGCAGGTTCACCAGCGGTTGATCGCCAATGACCACGCCCGCGGCATGGACGCTCGCGTTGCGGGTGAGGTCTTCGAGGATGAGCGCCGTGTCAATCAGCTCGCGGGTTGTCTCCTCGGTCTCGTATGCGGTCTTGAGTTCCGGCGACTGTTTGAGCGCCTTCTCGAGCGTCATCTTGAGGTCGAACGGAATCATTTTCGCCAGCCGGTCGCATTCGCCGTAGCTCAAGCCCATCACGCGGCCCACGTCGCGCACGACGGACTTTGCGCCCATCGTGCCAAAGGTGATGATCTGCGCGACGGAATCATTGCCGTACTTCTGGCGCACGTATTCGATCACGTCGGCCCGGCGGTCGTCGGCGAAATCAATGTCTATATCCGGCGGATTGACGCGCTCCGGATTCAGGAACCGCTCGAAGAGCAGGCCGTATCGAATCGGATCCACGTTCGCGATCTCCAGCAAATAAGTGACGAGCGAACCGGCGGCTGAACCGCGCGCCACGCACGAAATGCCTTTGCTGCGGCCGTAACGAATGAAATCGCCAACGATCAGGAAGTAGGAAATGAAGCCGGTTTTCTCAATGACCTCCATTTCCACATTCAGTCGGTCAATCACCACTTTGATGCCGGCGGTGATGGTGGGGTCGTTCAGATTGTTTTTTGGGCCGTTCTCACCCTGACCCTCTCCCTCGGAGAGGGGGGACAGCCGTTGACCGCTCTCCGCGTCTTGTGTGGCGGCAGAGCCTCCGGTAGCTACATTCTCGCTTTGCGGCGGTGAGTCATTCTCCCTCTTCCCAAGGGCGAGGGCCGGAGTGAGGGTTTCTTTGGTCGGATACGTCGGCAGCCGTTTTGGATCATCAATTCCCTCGACAATAAATTGTTTCCCCTCCGCGCGGGCATGGATCCCGTATCGCCGATGCAGTCCCTCTGCGAGCCATTGCCGGAGGAATCCTTCGCGGGTGAAATGTTCCGGCGGGTGGAACACCGGATAGTGCAACTTGCCGAATTCGATCTCCACGTTGCATTTTTCCGCGACTTCCAGCGTGTTTTGCACCGCGTCGGGCACATCGGCAAAACGCGCTTTCATTTCCTCGGCCGAGCGTAGATAGAACTGTTCCTTGGCGTATCCCGCGCTCATGCGCTTGGGATCACTGAGCATGGATTGCGTGCCGATGCACACCAGGCAATCGTGGGCATGCGAATGACTCTTCTCAATGTAATGAACGTCATTCGTAGCAACGAGCTTCAGCCCGAACTCCTTGGCCCAGGCGATGAGCTGCTTGTTCACCTTGGCCTGCTCGGCGATGCCGTGGTTCTGGAGTTCGAGATAGAAGTTCTCCGCCCCGAGCGTTTGCTTGAACCAGTCCACGGCGTCCCGCGCCTTGTCCAACTGATCTTTCATGATCCAGTCGGGGATTTCGCTGGCGAGACACCCGGAGAGCGCGATGAGCCCCTCCTTGTGGGTGGTGAGAATCTCCCGGTCAATGCGGGGCTTGTAGTAATACCCTTCCAGATGCGCGGCAGTCGTGAGTTTGATGAGATTTTTGTAGCCGGCCTCATCCTTGGCGAGCAGGCCGAGGTGATGGTAAACGTCCCTTCCGCCCCCGCTGTTGCCGGTTTTCTTTTCGCGCCGGCTGCCGGGCGCCACATAGACCTCGCAACCAATGATGGGCTTGATGCCTTTCGCGCGCGTCGCCTGATAAAACTCAATCACCCCATGCATCGCGCCGTGATCCGTGATGGCAAGGGCGGGAAACTTGAGTTCGTGGGCCTTGTCCACCAACCGATCCAGACGGCAGGCCCCATCGAGTAAGGAATACTCGGTGTGCAGGTGTAGGTGAACAAAGTCCGCGTGCGACATGTGGACAAGTTACCCCGCGCCGCAAGGCCCGCGCAAGGAAGGGATGTTCACAGCTAACCAGGCAACGTTTGCAGTTCTAGGTGGACTCTCTTTTGTAGCAGGTTACGATGCCAGTGGATCGTCGGATAATTGCTACTGGACATGGCCATGGACCTAAGACGCTTCTTCCAGGTTTTCATTTTGCTACTCGCAATTCAGCCACAACTCATGTGGGCGCAGCCAAATCTGCCGCGAAGAAACCTACCTCGGCCCGACGCGCGAAGCGCGCAGAAACGACACCGACTCATCGATTTTAGCTTGGAGTCGTTTGAACTCGCCACCAACTCCGTTAAAGCGACCTTAATGAGCTTTGGGGAAGCCCCGAAGCAGATCGCCGTGATCGTAAAGCCAATCAGCGGGAAGGGCCCATTCAAGGGGGCCGAGGCCGCATTCGATGAGGCTCAAGGCGACCTCCACGGCAACCCCGTTCGAGCGCGAATGAGGGCTATTCGTGCTACTTGGCAGGAGGCGTCGTGGATCCCATTCACGACTAATCTGACCATTGATTTGGGTCCCGGCAACGGCTGGAGATTGATTCAGATCGGCGCGAAATGGGACGGCGAAATGGAGCACGCGGCCGGGACTTGGGTGCGGGTGGAGCACCCTCCTAACCTTACCGTCCTTTCTCAATCAAAAAGCTTTGATGAGTCCCAGGAGACAGCTGGTGCGACGGAGTTTGTCGCTGTTCAGGGCAGCCTCAATACCAACGCGGTGACGCTCAACCCCAACCAACCAGCCTGTGGGACGTTCCGCCTCCATCTAAATGAAACCGCAGGTCGGAATCTCGTTTTGCTGGCTTCAACCAATCTAACTGATTGGGCGCCCATTCTAACCAATCTGAATTGCAAGGAATCATTCGAGTACACTGACACCAATGTTGGTGCTTACCCTTGTCGGTTTTTCCGCGTAGTGACAGTTCCGTAACGCACGATTCTCGAGCCGCGCAAAATCCACGGGACTTATTTGTTGCATCTGCAACTCGGTTGCCTGCTGTTCAAACCATTTCCGTCGGGCTGAAATCTTGCCATTGGCCGGGAACTCCGGCTTAATGCGCGCCGCTCATGAGTTCAGACAAGCGCAAGAAAGAATCCGACCAGCCGGAATTGCCCATCGAAGGCGCGAAACCCGTGCCCCCGAAGAAAACTGCCGACGCCAACGGCAACGGCGCGGACCACGTCGTCGCCGAAACGGTCGAAGCCGTGGTTCACAAGCCTTTTGATCCGAAACAGCTTGGCATCGGCTTGCACACGCGGGTGGATCGCGGGTTTCTGGATTACGCCAGCTATGTCATCCGAGACCGTGCGATTCCGAATCTCGCGGACGGTTTGAAGCCGGTGCAGCGGCGCATCATGTGGGCGTTGCACGAGAAGGATGACGGGCGCTTCATCAAGGTTGCCAACGTCGTCGGTCACACGATGCAGTATCATCCGCACGGCGACGCATCCATCGGCGACGCGCTCGTGGTGCTGGCGAACAAGCGTTATCTCATCGAAGGCCAGGGGAACTTTGGCAATATTTACACCGGCGATCCCGCCGCCGCGCCGCGTTACATCGAGTGCCGGCTGACGGAACTCGCACGCACGGAGGTTTTCAACGATTCCATCACGGATTTCATTCCGAGCTACGACGGGCGCAACAAGGAGCCGGTGACGTTGCCCTGCAAATTGCCGCTCACGCTCATGCTGGGCACGGAAGGCATCGCGGTCGGATTGAGCGCGCGGATTTTGTCGCATAATTTCCCCGAACTGCTCGAAGCCCAGATCGCGATTCTCAAGAAGCAGCCGTTCAAATGTCTGCCGGATTTCACCACTGGCGGTTTGATGGACGCGCGCGATTACCAGGATGGCAAAGGCACGGTGAAGGTCCGCGCCAAGATCAAGACCAAGGACGAATCCACCGTCGTCATCAAAGAGATACCACCCACGACCACGACCGAGTCGCTCATTGCGTCCATCGAAGACGCGGTGCAGAAGGGCAAGTTGAAGGTGAAGTCCATCAACGATTTCACTTCGGAAGACGTTGAGATCGAGGTCCGGTGCCCGGCCGGCGTGGAGGCGGAGAAGTTGGTGGATGCGCTGTACGCGTTCACCGATTGTGAAGTTTCCATTTCCAGCCGCATCATCGTCATCAAGGATAATCGCCCGGTCGAGCTGACGGTGAGCGAGGTGTTGCGCGAGAACACGGATCAACTCGTCCGCATCCTCAAGCGCGAACTGGAGTTGCGGGAGAAAAACCTGCTCGACGAGCTGCATTATCGCACGCTGGAACGCATCTTCATCGAGGAACGTATCTACAAGAAGATCGAGCAGTGCAAGACGAACGAGGCGGTTTGCGCCGCTGTTTACGAGGGTTTTAAGCCGTTCAAGAAGGAGCTGATCCGCGACATCGTGGACGCGGATGTGGAGCGGTTGTTGCAGGTGCGCATCCGCCGGATTTCGCTGTTCGACATCAACAAGCATCGCGAGGAGATGGAGCGGACCAAGGCCGACCTCGAAATGACGCGCAAAAATCTCAAGAACCTCACCAAGTATGTCATCGGGCATCTGGAGGCGTTGCTGGAGAAATACGGCCCGCTGTATCCGCGCTTGACCACCAAGTCCGCGCGCCACGAAGAAGTGGATGTGAAGGCGGTGGCGTTCAAGTCGTTCAAAGTCGCCTATGATCGCGAGAGCGGTTACGTGGGCTACAAGGTGAGCGGCGAGGAATTCAAGCTGGAGTGTACGAAGTTCGACAAGATCCTGCTCGTGTTCAAAGACGGCACTTACAAGGTCACCGAGTTGCCGGAGAAATTGTTCGTCGGGCCGGAGTTGTTCTATTGTGGCTTGCCGGAGCGCGAGAAGGTGTTTACCTGCGCCTACACGGATCGCAAGGCGAGCTACCTTAAGCGTTTCACGTTCGGCGGCACGATTATGAACAAGGCGTATCTGTGCATCCCGGACAAATCGCGCATCCTGTTCTTCGCGCCGGAAACGCCGAAGGTGCTCTACGTCCGCTACAAACCCGCGCCCCACCAGAAGATCAATCAACAGACCTGCGATCCGGCGAAGATTGAGATCAAGTCACCGAAGACGCGTGGTCGGCAAATCTCCATCAAAGATATCTCGTCCGTCACGGCCGACCCAACGCGTGGTTGGGATGAGAAGGCAGCGACGACGGAGATTGTGTTCGTGTAAAGGTGGCTTCGTTGTCGCTGTTCGCAGGCTTGGGTTGGCGGGGTGCTCCGACAGTCTGGACCGCACGGTTGACTTCTGTGTGGGTTGACCCTTGCCTTGGTGAACGGAAACCCAATACTCCGGTTTCACATCACCCGAAATTGTGAATTGCCGAACTAGTATTGTGACACACCAATTACGCAACATAGTGGCGTGACAGTTTCTTGTCGGCTTCCTGCCGGCTGAACTTCCATTCAATCCGACGGCGCTCCTCATTACGCCGCTGTTCCCAAGTGTTCACCT
>JADLHS010000238.1 GCA_020848635.1 Limisphaerales bacterium | reverse complement strand
GGCGCTCGCCGGGGCGGGGGCGCTGCGCCGTGTCCGCACCGGTTTTTGCGGCTCGACAGCTTTGGGGTCGCGGAGTATGCAGGTCATCATGGTGTTGACTCTTCGTTCATTTGTGGTCTGGGGCGTGCGTCCCACAACTTGTGGCTCGGCCACCTGCTCAACCGGTCGCAACCCACGTATGAAGACCATCGTTGCTCTTCTGCTTCTCGTTGTCGCCCAGTTTTGCCTCGCCTCGCCTGACACAAATGCCATCGCAACGGGCGGTTGGTCAGTGTCAGTCAACGGGCTCCGTGGGCGGTTGCTGGTGTCCACAAAAGCAGACGGCTCGTCACGCCGAGGGGTTGTCCATTTGGAGTTGCAGAACGTCTCTGAGAACAGATTGCCGTTGGAGTTCACTTCTGATTTCTCGTTGAAATGCGAACTACTGGATGGTTCCGGCAAGCCTCCGCCCCCTGCAACATCCTTCCGCAGCGGTCCCGTCGCCCCACCGTATCGGTTCGTAATCCCTTTCGATTCCACTTTGAAGTTTCGCATTGATGATACAAGCCAATGGGCAGTAGGCGATGTCGGGACGTATGTTAGTGTCGGCTCGAACTGTTGGCTAATTCGTGACAAAGACCATACCGATTATTCTTTGTCGGGTACAATCAGGTTTCCGCAGCCTCATCCACCCACTGCAAGCCTTCAGGCGTGGAAGGGTGTTCTGAAACTGCCACCAGTTAAGATCGTTGCCCAAAGTCCAAAACCATGAGGGCGACTCCTGATAAGCTAACGGGGTAAGTCATTGAGTTGGGACGAGTATGAAGCCGAGGGCGGCGGCGGTGTTGTGGAGGCGGGCGAGCTTTTTGCGCTCCATTTTTCCCTCCTCCTTGCGGAAGACTTCCGGGTTGAAGGCTTCGCGGTGCTTGAACAGATGCCAGAGGATGCGCGCCAGGTTGTGGGCCATCGCCGTGATGGCTTTGGGCGTCCCCAGGCGTGCCTGCCAGCGCCGATAGCGATCGCCGAAATAGTTCTTGGCCGGGCTAAGCCCTTGCGCGGCCAGCCGCAGGGCGGTCGCCGCGCGGCGCTTCACGTCGCGGGTGGGCGCGAGTTCGTTGCGGTTGCCATCGAGCTAGCGCGCGAGCCGCAGACACAGGGCCCGGGTGCGGGACAGGGCCAGCGAGACTTGAGCGGGTTGCGGGGACTGGGTGGCAGATGACGCCAGTCGTCAGTTGGTTTCGAGCGGCGTAAGTCGGGCCGGTTCATCCCGATCGTCGAGAATGGAATGAACATAATTTCAGGGTGCGTGCTTGCCTGTCTCCGGTGATTTCTTAAGGTAGTCGTATGATTACCCTCGTGGTTGGAACGAATCGTCCAGGCAGCAATTCGCGCAAGGTCGCAGCGCAAATTGAAAGTATTTATGCCGGGCTGCGAACGCCCGTACGAGTCATTGATCTAGCCCAATTGCCGCCGGAAATATTCTTGGCGTCCAGCTATGGGCAAAAGCCGCTGAGTTTTCAGCCCTTCGCCGACGCGATATTGCAGGCCTATGGGCTGCACATCGTCACGCCCGAGTATAACGGCGGCATTCCCGGCGGGCTCAAATACTTCATTGATATGCTAAAGTTTCCGGAGAGTTTCGAGCACCGCCCGGTGTGTTTCACAGGGGTGGCGGCCGGTATCTGGGGTGCGTTGCGGCCCGTTGAGCAATTGCAGGCCATTTTCGGTTACCGCAATGCCTACGTTTATCCCGAGCGTGTCTTTCTGCCGGGCATCGGCAAGCTGCTCGACGCAAGCGGGCGGCTCACGGACCCGGATTTGCTGGAGCGGTTGAAGAACCAGGCCGAGGGCTTTGTCAACTTCACCGAACGCCTGCAGGGCGTGAAGCTGCGCGCCGCAATCGAAAGCTGAATACGAATGTTACGGGACCGGAAAACCGATTCTTGCCGTGCGTCAGGCTTCCGGTAGCATTTGCGTTCAGGCTGTGGCGGCACACCAGCCTGCAAATAAAAACCGCATGACATCCGAGCTTTCTACTTTCGCTGAGCGCTTGCGCGCATCCATTGCTTCCGGTTTTCCGGCGGATACCTTTGGCACGCTGGCACTGGAGGTCTTTGGGCTGCAATTTGCCGGGAACGCTGCTTATCGGAAAATCTGCGCGGCCCGGCACATCACGCCATTGACCGTAACGCACTGGTCGCAAATCCCCGCCGTGCCGACGGCGGCATTCAAGGAACTGGAGCTCACCTGCCTGGCCCCGGCGGAACGCACGCACGTTTTTCATTCCAGCGGCACGACGGAGCAGCGGCCCAGCCGTCACTTTCACAACCCGCAATCGCTGGCGGTCTATGAGGCGTCGATCTGGGAGGGGGGCGGAGAGAATCTACGATTGGCGGGTGACGATTGGCGCTGTTTGAGTCTCACCCCGCCACTGGCCCAGGCCCCGCATTCCTCGCTGGTGTACATGTTTGACTTTGTGCGGCAGAAGTTGGGAGCGGCGCCGGGCGCATTCGTTGGTCGCAGTGGGGCTGATGGGGTATGGACCGTGGATCCTGATGCCGCGCTGGCGGCTTTGACGCTCGATGATTCCCGACCCCTCCTGGTCTTGGGAACGGCGTTCGCGTACGTGCATTTGTTCGAGGCGCTGGCGGCGAGCGGAGTTCGGCTGCGACTGCCGGCTGGCTCCCGGGTGCTGGAAACGGGCGGCTACAAAGGCCGATCCCGGGCTTTGCCGAAGGCGGAGTTGCACGCGCTTATCTCCGATCGGCTCGGTGTTCCGGCCGCCCACATTGTTTGTGAATACGGCATGAGCGAACTGAGTTCACAGGCGTATGATTCGGCAGGTCTAGCTATTGATTGTGGCGCACGGAATGGGGAAAGAGTTTTCCACTTCCCACCGTGGGCGCGTGTCCAGATCATCTCACCCGAAACCGGCCGTGAAGTTGGCGAGGGCGAAACGGGTTTGTTGCGCGTATTTGATCTGGCCAACGTGTTTTCCGTACTCGCCCTTCAGACGGAGGATTTGGCCGTTCGGTGCGGTAGCGGGTTTAAACTGATCGGACGCGCTCAACTCGCTGAACCGCGCGGGTGTTCGCTGATGGCGGTTGGATCGAACAACGAATGAATTTAGCTGCAAACCACAGAATCCGCTCCCTCTGGCTGGTGGGGGCCCTGCATGCCTTCACCCACGTCTATTACGTCGTGTTGATGCCGCTCTATCTCCTCATGCAGCGGGATTTCAAATTCGCGAGCGTGGGTCAGGCGACGGCGTTGGTCACGGTACAGATGGTCGCCTACTTTCTGCCGAGCTATGCGATGGGGGTGCTGGCCGACCGGGTGAGCCGGAAAAAGCTGCTGGGCTTCGGTTTGTTGATCAATGCGTTCGGCTACGTGGGGCTGGCGTTTGCACCCAATTACGCTTGCGCCCTCATGGCGGTGATTGTGGCGGGCATTGGCGGAAGTTTCTATCACCCGGCGGCGACGGCAATGGTCGCGCGGCTTTACCCGGTCGGGACGGGGCGCGCGCTAGGGCTGATTGGCATTGGCGCGAGCGTCGGATTTTTTATCGGCCCCATTTATTCTGGCTGGCGCGCAACGATGCTGGAGCCATTGCTCGGCGCGGCGGCGTGGCGGCGGCCCGTGCTGGAACTTGGGGTTCTGGGGGTCCTGGCGGCGGTTCTATTCGCCTGGCTGGCGGACGACGATAAACCTGGGTCCGTGCAAACGCGGGCCGCGCGTTCGGCGGAGAAACTGTTTCCCACCCCGCTGCTATGGTGGTTGTTCCTGGCGGGTGCCGTGGCGTTCAGTTTGCGCGATTTCGCCGGTGCGGCCATGGGGAGTCTGGGCTCATTGTTCCTGCAACAGGCGCATGGCTACGACGCGCGGCATGCGGGTCTGGCGTTGAGTGGGATTTTTCTGGCGAGTGCCGTGAGTAATCCGCTGTTCGGCCACTTGAGCGATCGTGGACGCAAACGCTGGACCGGGTCAGTCCTGTTGATTTCTGTCGTCCTCGTGGCGGCATTTCCGCATGTGCCGGCGGAATGGGCGATACCCCTCTTCCTGACGTACGGATTTTTCTTTATGTCGAGCTATCCAATGGTGGAGGCGGCACTGATGCAATCGGTGCCCGATGGGGTACGGGGGCGGGTTTTTGGCTTGTTCATCACGGTTGGCGGGTTGCTCGGCAATCTCTCCCATTGGATCGTCGGCGAGGCGGTGCGGCGCATGGGCGTGGGGGCGCAGGAGCCGGCAAGTTACTTCACGCTCTACGGCGTTCTGGCGGGAATGATTTTGTTGTCGCTGCTCGGTTTGCCATGCCTCCACGCGATCCGTAAACGGGAACATCTGGATGTGGTTGCGGCCACGACAAGCAAATGAATCTGCCCAATTATTTTCTCGCCGATCTGCCCGCCGAGGCCGAGCTCTCGCCGACGATGCTGGCCGAGGCCTGCGGGACGTTGAAGCGCAATCGCGAACAATACCTGGCACCGCGGACGACGGACCAAATCGTGAAGTTCCTGGCCAATGTCGCCGAGGGCTGGCTGCAAACCGACAACCCATTCCGGAAACTCGCGCTTGCTCAAGGGCCGGGCAAAACGGGGTTTGGGCGGCCCACGCTGGCGCGCGGGCTGGATCAGTTCTTCGGCCAGCTCACGCGGGAGAACTTGCGGGCCCTGCTGGGGCAGGAATTGGGGGACGCAAAGCGGTTGGATGAATTGATCGCCACGCCCGGCGAAGGGAAGAATTCGCGGGCGGCGATCGCCACCGGACCGGAGTTGCTCGTCCACATTGCGGCGGGGAACATTCCGAATCCCACCTTCATGAGTCTGGTGCTCGGGCTGCTTACGCGCTCGGCGCAGTTTGTGAAGTGCGGGAGCGGCGCGGCGTTTCTGCCAAGGCTGTTCGCCCACTCGCTGTATGACGCGGATCACAAACTGGGCGCCTGCTTGGAGATCGCCGAATGGCGGGGTGGCAGCGCGGCGCTGGAGGACCAGTTGTTCGCCGCGGCGGATTGCGTCACGGCCACAGGGAGTGACGAAACGCTGGCCGCGATTCGGGCGAAACTGCCGGTTCGGACGCGCCTGCTTGCCCACGGGCATCGTGTGAGCTTTGGCTATGTGACCGGCGAGGCGTTGTTTGGGCACCGGGCAAAGAAAATTGTCACGGCGGCGGCGGATGACGTGGTGGCGTGGAATCAACTCGGCTGTCTCTCGCCGCATGTGATTTATGTGCAGCGTGGCGGGGAGTTCGCGCCGGAGCATTTCGCCCAATTGCTGGCGGAGGAACTGGAGCGTCGCGAACTCGTCGAGCCGCGGGGCGAGGTGGCCACCGAGGTCGCGGCCGGCATTGCGTCGCGCCGGGGGATTTACGAGGTGCGCGCCGCACATTCGCCGGAAACGCAGTTGTGGCACTGCCAGCATTCGACGGCGTGGACGGTGGTGTGCGAAGCGGACGCCCGCTTCGCGGTGTCTTGCCTGTATCGGTTTATTTACGTCAAGGCCGTCACGGATTTAGAGAATGTGCTGCAAAACGCGGACGCCGTGCGCGGAAAAGTTTCCACGGTCGGCCTCGCAGCCGCGGAGGAAGAGATCCAAACGATCACCACGAAGCTTGCGCGCTGGGGGGTGACGCGGGTTTGCCCGCTCGGCCAGATGCAGGATCCACCGTTGACCTGGCGGCACGATGGCCGGCCCGCGCTCGGCGATTTGGTGACCTGGACGGATTGGGAAGCGTGAGCGGGGAAGCATTCCGGGTTCAGGATTTAGGGGCAATGTGTCCTGGCCGGATTGCTGAATACCGCGTACGAAAAAATGGCTAGTGAACACGGTTGGCAAATATGAAGATGGAACTACGCAAAACGTTTCAATTTGAAGCGGCGCATTTGTTGCCGCGCCTGCCGAAGGCGCATAAGTGTCGGCGATTGCACGGGCACAGCTTCAACGTGGAGATCGTGGTGGCGGGCGAGTGCGATCCCAAGCTCGGCTGGCTCTTGGATTACGCGGACATCACGGCGGCGTTCAAGCCGCTGTGGCAAAAGCTGGATCACCGTTACCTGAACGAGGTCGCCGGCTTGGAAAATCCCACCAGTGAGGAAATCGCGGTTTGGATCTGGCGGAAGCTCAAACCCAAATTGCCACTGCTGACGGAAGTGGTGGTGGCGGAAACCTGCACGGCGCGGGCGGTATATCGCGGCGAATAGCGGCGGCTCGTTACCAGAGTCCGTAGTAAAGGACGTAGGACGAGGCGTAGTTGGTTTTCATTTGACGCAGGCTGCGCCACTGGGCCGAGCCATCCAGAAATGCCACGTTACCACCCACGGGGCCGACTTTGATCGCGGGCACCGCCGCGCGGGTGAAGGTTGCGCCCCCGACTTGAAACGGGCCATTCTTGCAATGGGGCGCCATCGTCAGGGCGTCCCCCCAGTGATTGGCATCCGCCAGAATGAGGTTGGTGCCGGATTCTGAAGTCTTGCTTGGCGAATACCAGTAATGGGGTGAGGTCTTGGCCCAGGCGGCCATGTTGGCGTCGCCCAAATAGTTGTATCCGACGAGGTAACCGTAATCGCCGTTGTAGCGGGGTTGCGTGCCAAAGGTAAAGTTGGGGCAATCCATGATTCTGAGATTCCCGGTATAGGCGATGAGGTTCGAATAGCTGATGCTGGAAATGCGAATGGAATGCCAGCCGCCCAGATTGTCCCGCCCGCTGGGAACGCGATCCGCAAAATCATTTCCGTACATGTGAATGGAGAGGGTGGCCTGCCGCAGGTTGCTGAGACACGCGACCCGTTTGGCTTTCTCCTTGGCGGAGGCGAGCGCGGGGAGCAGCATTGCGGCAAGAATGGCGATGATGGCAATCACGACGAGCAACTCGATCAGCGTGAAAGCGCGCGCGCCCCACGCCGGGTGCCGGAGGGGTTCACCGGGGCGCATGAGAGGAAACTTCGCAGACATGGGGTTACTATCCGCTCCGGGGGAGGGAGTCGCAATGCGAAATCTGCCCGTCCGGCGCATTCGCGGCATTCATCGAATCACTCATCCGTCGCGTCGAAGGCGGGGAGGGGAATGATGCCGATCTCCTGCTCTCCATTGCTCTCCGTCATCCGGTTGGCCGAAAAGCGCGACGGTCAAACCTTCGCGCTCGCTTCCGGTGAGCCATGCGGCCAAGCTGGGCCGCGATGAAACCAGTTACAGGTCGAAACAGAATCGTTGGTGACGGCGGCATTCTTGCTTTGCTGGGCGCGCTGATTTGCCTCTCCGGTTGTCATTCGCCGCCGGTGGCGGACAGCTTGCACCGCTTCGAGTTCAAACAACCACACATGGGCACGCTGTTCACGATCACGCTTTATGCGCGTGGTGAACTGGCGGCCCGCGTTGGCGTCGAGGCCGCGTTTGCAAAAATCGCCGCGCTCAACCAAATCATGACCGATTACGATCCGGAGAGTGAATTGATGCAGCTCGGTCGGAAACCGGTCGGGGAACCGATCCGGGTGAGTAATGAGTTGTTCGACATTCTCCAGAAATCGCAGCGCGTCGCGGAGCTTTCGGACGGCGCTTTTGATGTGACGATTGGTCCGGTGGTGCGGCAGTGGCGGCGGACAAGGCGTACCGGGAACTTGCCGTCGCCGGAGGCGCTCGCCCGCGTGCGCGAGCCGGTTGGTTGGCGGAAACTCCAACTTGATGCGCGCCAGCAAACCGTCACCCTCACGGTGCCCGACATGCAACTGGACCTGGGTGGGATCGCAAAGGGCTACGCAGCGGATCAGGCGCTGGCGGTTTTGAAGGCGCACGGGTTGCCGTGTGCCCTCGTGGCGGCGAGCGGCGACATCGCGGTGGGCGATCCGCCACCGGGTAAACGAAATTGGCGGGTGGCGGTGGGCAAGTTGGACGGCAATGAAGACAAGCCCGCGCGGATTTTGTTTCTGAATAATGCGGCCGTTTCGACTTCAGGCGATGCCGAGCAATTTTTCGAGATCGGTGGTCAACGCTATTCGCACATTGTTGATCCGCGCACCGGATTTGGACTTGCGGAGCGGTTGCAAGTCACCGTGATTGGTCGTCGTGCCACCGACACCGACGCGTTTGCCACGGCGGCCAGCGTGCTGGGTGTCGAACGTGGGGCAGCCTTGCTCGAATCGCAGTCGGATTTGGCGGGAGTCTTCATTTGGAAACGGGGAAAGGAAACTGACGTTTTTCGGTCAAAGCGGGCGCGTTAAGATCACCCCAAACGTCAGATCGGAATCAAGCGCGACCTGGGCGCTTAAACCAGTCGGGTTTAGCTGTCAGCCCCAGATCGCCCAAATTGCTTGCGAGGCGGCCACGGTCAAAACATGCTCCCAGATCATGCAGCATCAGACCAAACTCCGCGCCGCGATGCTCGCGGCCATTTTCTTGCTCGCCTTGGCTGGCTCGAATTTGAGCGCGGTCGAAGCTTCTTCGCGCGGGGACGAGATGCTGGCTGATTATTTTCGCGCCGAGACGGCCGCACTTGCGGATCGATGCCTGAGTGATATTAAAACCCTCGACCAATGGCGGGCGAAACGGCTGGAGTATCGTCACCAGTTGCAGGAGATGCTGGGGTTGTGGCCGATGCCCGAGCGCACGGACTTAAAGCCCGTCATCACCGGTCGGGTTGAGTTAGCTGAGTTTACGGTGGAGAACCTGTATTTTGAAGCTTCGCCGCTCTTGTATGTGACGGCGAATCTTTACCTGCCCAAAGGCTTGAAGGCCCCGGCCCCGGCCATTCTCTACGTCTGCGGCCATTCCCAGCAGATCACCAACAACGTGAGCTTCGGCAACAAGACGGGTTACCAGCATCACGGCGAGTGGTTTGCGCGCAATGGCTATGTCTGTCTGGTGGTTGACTCGCTGCAGCTTGGCGAAATTCCGGGCCTTCACCATGGTACGCACCATCTGGGCCTGTGGTGGTGGAACGCGCGCGGGTACACGCCCGCCGGGGTGGAGGCCTGGTTCGGAATCCGTGCCTTGGACTACCTCTGTTCACGTCCGGAAGTGGACCCGGAGCGGATCGGGCTCACCGGGCGTTCAGGTGGCGGTTCGTATAGCTGGACGATCGCCGCGCTGGATGACCGGGTGAAAGTCGCCGCGCCGGTGGCCGGCATCACCGATCTGCAGAACCAGGTCGTGGACGGGGTGGTGGCCGGCCACTGTGATTGCATGTTCTTCGTGAACACGTATCGCTGGGATTTTCCCCAATTGGCGGCGTTGATCGCACCCCGCCCCTTGTTGATTGGCAACACGGACAAGGACAAGATCTTTCCGCTTGATGGCGTGGTCCGACTCCACAAAAAAACGCGGAAGATATATGCACTATACGGGGCGGCGGACCAACTGGGTTTGCTGATCACGGAAGGGCCGCATCAGGACACGCAAGACCTGCAGGTGCCCGTGTTGCGGTGGTTCAACCGGTTTCTCAAAGGCGAGGAGCCACTCATTGAAATGGCGGCGAAGAAATTGTTGGAGCGGGAGCAACTCAAGGTGTTCGAAAGCCTGCCGGCGGACGCGGTAAATTCGAGGATTCAAGAGTCGTTTGTGCCGCAGGCCAAGCCAACCCGACCGCCCATAACGAGCGGGGCAGGGGGCCAATCGTCGGCAAGCCTGAGGGCGGCGCTGCGGGAAAGGACTTTTGCTGGCTGGCCGTCGGAAACCAATGCCCTGAAGCTCGAACTCCAAGGTCAATGTGAGAACTTTGGCGTGCGCATGAACGCGTATGCGTTCCAAAGCCAGCCGTACGTCAATCTCTGGCTATACGTTTTTGGACGAACCAAAGGCAAAAAATCGGATGCGGTCACGTTGGTGGTGCTCGATGAAGAGCATTGGAAAGATTGCCGGACGACGTTTGCTCCCTGGCTCGGCAGCGGTGAGCAAGGCCTGTCGCGGGAATTGCTGCCGTCCATCCCGGGCGGGTCGCGATTGGATGACCTCCGGCGCGAGGTGGAGGCGGGCAAGCTGACCCTGGCATTATTTGCCCCGCGCGGCATCGGTCCAACCGCATGGACAGCAGAGGAGAAGCAGCGGACGAACATGCGACGTCGTTTCATGTTGCTGGGGCAAACGCTTGATGGAATGCGCGTTTGGGACATACGCCGCGCGGTGCAAGCCACGCGAGCGATTCAGGAATCCAAAGCCGGCCCGCTGAACGTCGAAGCCGGCGGGCAAATGGGGGTGAATGCGCTCTACGCTTCGCTGTTTGAGCGGGGTGTCAGCCGGCTGGAATTGAAGCAGTTGCCCGGGTCGCACACGGAGGGGCCGGACTATCTGAATGTATTGCAGGTGCTCGACATTCCCCAAGCGTTGCAATTGGCGGCGGAAGGGGCGGAACTCGATCTTCAATAGCCCGGCGGCAAGGGTGATCGGTCGAATTCCCGTACCAGCGGGGCACGAATTGAAACCGGCTGGTGGCGGGCTCACGGAATTAACCCAAAACAGGACTTGCCACGGATTCATGGCCTGGCTAGTCTCTGTGCTCGTTTTTGAAAATCGGTGGAATGGTTTGCCAACGCAGACTTTTCGGCCGCGACGGAAAGAAAATTATAATTTATGGCAGTCAAAATCCGCATGAAGCGCATCGGGGCGAAGAACTCACCGGTGTTTCGTATTGTCGTGGCCGATGGTCGCAGCCCGCGCGATGGCAAGTTCATTGAAGAAATCGGTACGTATCATCCGCGCCAGAAGGGCGACAATGTCAAAGTGGATCTCGATCGCGTGAAGTACTGGCTCAGCCGGGGCGCGCAGCCGAGCGAGACGGTCGCCAGTTTCATCAAGAAGGCCGGCAAGGCGGCGGCTTAACCGGTTGGCGTCATGCAGGCCTTTCTCGAATACGTCGTCAAAGGTCTCGTGCAAAACACCGAGGCGGTGTCAGTCACGCCGGTGACGCGCGAGGGGGCGACGATTTACGAGTTGCGATTGGATCCGCAGGACGTGGGAAAGATCATTGGCCGGCAAGGGCAGGCGATTAACGCGATTCGTTCCCTGTTGCTGGCGGGCAGTGCGAAGAAAGGTTTGCGTTGTTCAGTGGAGATTGTCGAGGACCGGCGATGATGCAAAATTAGAAAGCAAGAATGGAAGGCGCTGCGATCCGCTGACCTTTTGAGTTCATAGTTTCTGATTTTGCATTTGTGAAGATTGACGTGCTCACATTGTTCCCCGCGATGTTCGCCGGACCATTGGACGAGAGCATCATCAAGCGGGCGCGCTCGGCCGGGTTGTTGGATTTGACACTGCACCAGGTGCGTGACTGGACGCACGACCGGCACAAGACCGTGGATGACCGGCCTTTCGGTGGGGGCCCGGGAATGTTGTTGAAGCCGGAACCGATCTTTGAAGCGGTGGAAAGTTTGGTGCGTGAAAACACGCGGGTAATCCTGCTCTCGCCGTCGGGGCGGAAGTTTGATCAAAGCATTGCCCGGCAGTTGGCACAGCAGGAACACCTGATATTCATCACCGGCCACTATGAAGGCTTTGACGAGCGCATTCGGGAGTCGCTGGCGGATGACGAATTGTCCATTGGAGACTATGTGCTGACGAACGGGGCGCTGCCCGCGATGGTGGTGATCGACGCCGTGACACGGCTGATGCCCGGGGTGCTGGGCGACGATGCGAGCGCGATGGAAGAATCGTTCAGCCACGGATTGCTGGAGTATCCGCAATACACGCGGCCGGCGGAATTTCGCGGGATGAAAGTGCCCGATATATTGGTGTCCGGCAACCACGCGGAGATTGCCAGTTGGCGGTTGGAACAGGCTAAGATGCGGACGAAAGAGCGCAGGCCAGATTTGATTTAACAGGAAATATTTATGAACCAGGCATTATTGGATAAAATTCAATCGGAACAGTTTCGCAAGGACGACGCCAAGTTTGGGGTCGGCGACAGCGTGCGCGTGCATACCAAAGTCGTTGAAGGTGACAAGGAGCGAATCCAGATTTTCTCCGGCGTCGTCATCGGCAAGCGCGGACGTGGGCTGAACGAGACCTTCACTGTCCGCCGGATCAGCTATGGCGAAGGCGTGGAGCGCATCTTCCCATTGCATTCTCCGCGCGTGGACAAGGTGGAAGTGGAGCGCCAGGGCTCAGTGCGCCGCGCCAAGCTTACCTACCTCCGCAAGCGTCTCGGCAAGGGAGCGACGCTCGTGAAGGAGAAGGAAACCAAAGTCGTGGCGACTGCTAAGTAATCGCGACAGGCAACATTTTCAGGCGAGGCTTCGGCCTCGCCTTTTTGTTGGGCGGGCAGTCAGGGACGGTGGCTTACCGGGACGGTTCGCTGCTGAGTTTCACCGTCAACGAGGCGGTTGCGCCGGGCGCGAGCGTGATTTGATTCTCCGCCACGTTGCCGGTTTCCACGCACACCATGCGCTGGTATTCCGCGTTGCCGAAATCGGGCATGGCTTTCGCCTTGGCAATCCAAGGATTCCAAACCACGGTCGAGGCCGAGCCGATTTTCTCCACGCGAATGACCCGGTGCAATGCGGCATCGTGAATTTCCACCCGATGCGGCGTGTTAACGTAAGTCCGATCCACTTCGCCCGCAAAGCGGATTGCTGCTCCGGCCTCGGTTTTGCGTCGGTGCGCATCCAAGGAGTCAAGATAGTCCACCCCTTGCAGACCCAGCACCTCCAGCGTGTTGATATCGCCGACGGTGAAATAGGTGTGCAAGCAGGTCTCAAAGGCATACGCGCGCGCCGACGTGTTTGTAACGACCAGCTCGGCGCTCAAGTTTTCACTGACGGTCACGGCGTATTCGAGTGCGATATTGCCATCACCAAGTTCCGGACACGGGGGCAACACTAGCCGTACGGTGGTGATTCCAGTGGCCGGGCTGGCGATTTCTTTTACGGCCCACGAACGATTGCGAGCGAATCCATGTTGTGCGGGCTTGTCCGCCGGTTTGCCGAACCACGGGAAAATAATCGGGATGCCCCCGCGAATCGGCACGTTCGGTTCAAACCGGCTCTGGTCACTCAGGAACAGCAACGGCGGTTGGCCAGTTTCTTGGAATCGCGTCACATGCGCGCCGTGCAAGTAAATCTCGGCCGTACTCCAGGCGGTGGCGATTTCCAGCTTCGGCAGCCCGCCGCGTCCGGTGAGGAATGTGACGCGACTCATGGGTTTTGCGCGGCCAGAAACCGCTCGGCTTCGATGGCCGCCGCGCAGCCCATGCCGGCGGCTGTGATGGCCTGGCGATAAACGTGGTCTGAACAGTCCCCGGCCACAAACACGCCCGGAACATTGGTCGACGCGCCTTCCGTGCGCAGAATGTAGCCATTTTCGTCCGTGCTGATGAAGGGTTGGAAAACCTGGGTGTTCGGCACATGGCCAATGGCGATGAACACGCCTGCGCAATCCAGTACCTGCTCGGCGTTGGTTTTCAGGTTTTTAACCTTCACGCCCGTGACTTTTTCCTGTTGCACCCCCAGAACTTCGGTGACGGCCGAATCCCACACCATTTTGATCTTCGGGTTCACCAGCGTGCGCTCCGCCATGATCTTTGAGGCGCGGAGCGTGTCGCGGCGATGAATGAGATAAACCACCGACGCAAACCGCGTAAGAAACATGGCTTCCTCACAGGCGGAATCGCCGCCGCCCACGACGACAAGGGGTTGCTGGCGGAACATCGGCAGGGCGCCGTCGCAGGTTGCGCAGTAAGTGACGCCTTTTTTCTCCAGTTGGTCCTCGCTTTCCAAACCGAGATGCCGATGGCTCGCGCCCGTCGCAATAATGACGGTTCGGGTTTGCAACGGCTCCCCATCCACCGTCAAGACAAAAGGATGTTGGGAGAAGTCCACAGCCTGAACCAGACTGCCGAGCTTGACGCGGGTGCCGAACTTCTCGGCTTGTTGCTGCATCCGGGTCATCAGCTCATAGCCGTCCACGCCTTCGGGGAAGCCTGGAAAATTCTCGACAATACTGGTGGTGGTGAGCAGGCCGCCGGGCTGTTCGCCGGTGATGACCAGGGGTTTGAGATTCGCCCGTGCCGCGTAGAGCGCCGCCGTCCAGCCCGCGCAACCGGATCCGATGATGACAACATTTTCCATAAATTGTGGTAACAGTAGATTCCGCTGTGTCCCCGAGGCAAGCCACGAGTGAAGCACTTCGAGAACGGTATGGTGAGGCAAATGGATGGGGTTGGTTGAATCCATCGGTTGTTTTTGTCGTTGACAGGTATTGCCGTCCGGAAGAAAATTTTTTCGTGAAACAAAATACCCCCCCGACCTCCCGTCGTGAATTCATTAAACAAACCAGCACTTTCGCCGCCGCCTCGGCTCTTGCCGGGGTCGCCTTGCCGCACGTTCATGCGGCGGAAAACAACACCATTCAGGTTGCCCTGGTCGGTTGCGGCGGACGCGGCAGCGGCGCCGCGGCGAATGCCCTAGCGATCAAATACGGCCCGATCAAGCTCGTGGCCATGGCGGATGTCTTCGAAAACCGCCTCCAGAAGAGTTTCGGCGAGTTGAAAGGCAAATTTGCCAGCCAGGTGGAAGTGCCGCAAGATCGCCAGTTCGTCGGGTTTGACGGCTATAAAAAGGCGATGGATTGCTTGAAGCCGGGCGACGTGGTTATCATGGCGACCCCGCCCGCATTCCGCTGGGTTCATTTCACTTATGCCATCGCGAAGGGCCTGAATGTCTTCATGGAAAAACCGGTGACCGTGGATGGTCCGACGAGCAAACGGATGTTCAAGCTCGGCGAAGCCGCGACCGCCAAGAACCTCAAAGTCGGCGTGGGCTTGATGTCCCGTCACAGCCGGGCGCTCCAGGAACTGGCGAAGCGCGTTCATGACGGTGAAATTGGCGACATAATTCTCGAACGCGGCTACCGGATGCATGGGCCGGTCGGCTTTTTCTCTTCGTTGCCCAAACCCGCCGATGTCAAAGAGCTGTTTTACCAAATTCAACGCTTCCACAGTTTCATCTGGGCCAGCGGCGGCAACTACAGCGATTTCTACATCCACATCATTGATCAACTCGGCTGGATGAAGAACGAATGGCCGGTCAAGGCGCAGGCTCTGGGCGGACGCCATTACCGCCAGAGCCCGGAAGGCATTACGTACGTGGATCAGAACCTTGACACCTATGCGGTGGAATACACGTACGCGGATGGGACCAAGTTCTTCTTCGATGGGCGTTGCATGACAGGCTGCAAAGACATCTACTCAAGCACCATTCATGGCAGCAAAGGCATGGCGATTGTTTCCAAGAGCGGCGATTGCGGGGGGCCTTCCAGCATCTACAAAGGTCAGAGCCCAAAGAGTGCTGATCGGATATGGGAATCCAAAGTTGCACCCGACGAGCTCGATCCCTATCAAAATGAATGGAACGACCTGGTCTACGCCATCCGCAACGACAAGCCGTACAACGAAGTCAAACGTGGCGTCGAAGCCAGCCTCGTGACCAGCATGGGCCGCATGGCCGCGCATACCGGCCAGGAAATCACCTTCGAGGACATGCTGGACTGTGAGCATGAAATGGCTCCGGACTTGGACAAACTCACCGCCGACTCGCCGGCGCCGTTGCAAGCTGACGCAAAAGGAAAATATCCTGTGCCGCAACCCGGCATTACCACGAAGCGGGAGTATTAAGAAGTCAGGCGCGCGGATCGCACGATCCGCGCGCCAATTTATCTTCCGGCGCTCTACCGCAACTGAGCTAGAGCCGATTTGCTTCTACTTCGCCGCGAGCGCCGCTTCGATGGCCGCGGTCACTTCGGGCGAGTCGGGCTCGTCGCCTGACCCGAAACGCTTGAGGATTTTGCCGTCCCGACCGATGAGGAATTTGCCAAAATTCCATTTGATATCGCCGGGGAAAGGGGAGTCCTTGCCGGCGAGGGCGATGTAGAGTGGATTGCGATTCGCCCCGTTCACGTCAATCTTGTCGAACAGCGGGAACGTGACGTTGAATTTGCTGGTGCAGAACTGCTTGATTTCCTCGTTGCTGCCCGGCTCCTGCCGGTTAAACTGGTTGCAGGGAAAGCCCAACACCGTGAAGCCCTGTTTCTGGAATTTCTGCTGAATGGCTTCGAGGCCGGTGTACTGCTTGGTGTAACCGCACTTCGATGCCACGTTGACGATCAGGAGCACCTTTCCCTTGTAATCGCCCAGCGAAACGTCCTTGCCGTCAATATCCTTGAGTTTGAGGTCGTAGATGGATTCCGCGTGGGCGGCGATGGTGGTCATAAGAATTGCCAAACCGAGTAATGCAATAGTCTTCATGACAGAAGAATTGGCTGGAACGACCCGGTTGTCAAACCCGCTTGTTGGTTTGGAAGAGTTGGCAGTGGCGTTGACTGCGATTGATAGCGGAGTGCTGCCTTCCGAGAGGATGCCGCGCTGGGTTTATGCGGGATCATCCCCCCGCCGCCAGTGTCCGCTCCGAAGGGGCTAAAACCTTCCATTTACCCGAGGCCAGATGACCGAGAGTTAATTGGCCAATCCGTACCCGCAGCAGACGGAGGGTCGGATGGCCGATGGCGGCGGTCATGCGGCGCACCTGGCGATTCTTGCCTTCGATCAACTCCAGACCGATCCAACAGTCTGGCACGCTCTTGCGGAAACGAATGGGCGGATGGCGAGCGAGGATCCTGGGAGCGGGTCGCAGTCCGTTCCTTTCCCCATCGGATGGGAAGCCGGTAACCGTCAGATCAGGGGAGGAAAATTCCGTTGCTACGACGGGTTGCGGATCGAGCAGCCAAGCGCGGCCGGGCAGAGTCTTGCGGCCTTGTACCAGCACCCCAGCGGCGAGTTGTTCTAGGGCTTGGGCGGTGGGAATGCGCTCCACTTGCGCCCAGTACTCGCGCTCGTGGGCATGCCGCGGTTCAAGCAGGCGTGCGTTCCACGCCGGTTCATCGCTCAACAGTAATAAGCCTTCGGAGTCTGCGTCGAGGCGGCCAATGGGATAGGTATTTTTCGGAAACCCAAACTCGGCGAGTGGACGATTCGGCGAGCCATCCGCTGTGAACTGGGACAGTACGCCGTAGGGTTTATGAAATGCGATCAGCACGCCCGCAGGGTAAAACGGGACGGTGGCCTGTCCAGAGGATTGGAGGGATTACAGTTTGTCCCGTTCCGAGTTCACCGACTTTTGGCTTCGATTTCCGTGAGCGGCAAGAGTGCAGGCCAACACCGACAGCCGGCAAACAACGGAACAACGGATGGCGACGCCGTTTTGACTTTGACTCGCTTATCTTCTAGGGTTGAGCCATGAACATATCTGAACTATCGGCCAGTCAACTGCGGCAGGCCGCCGCCATCAAAGACCAGATGGCGAGACTGCAGCAGCAACTGACCCGTATTCTGGGAGCAGCCACGCCCGCTCCCACCCATGCTGAAGGCCGCAAAAAGAAACGCACGATGAGTGCGGCAGCGCGGGCCTTGATTTCTGCGGCCCAAACGAAACGCTGGGCGGCGAGGAAATCCGCACCGCTGGCGTCGCAGACGAAACGCAAACGCAAGCGCAAGCTGAGTCCTGCTGCCAAAGCGCTCCTTTCGGCAAAGCTGAAAGAAATCTGGGCCAAACGGAAAGCAGCAAAGAAGAAGTAACCGGCCGCCGCCGCGCCCCACAACCTCAGCCAGCGGATCACCGCAGCGCTTGTATTGTGCAGCTTGATCCTGTGCTCGGAAAGATCCCATGGCCTGAGCGGCCGACCTCGACCGTGACTGCAAGCAGGACTGGGTTTACGCAGGGATCAAGGGGGGCAACGGCGACGCAACATTTTGCGAATCGCCCGGCGGGTATCCAGCATGCCTGGGTGGTTCGCTGTTCCCTCCTCCGCTTGCGATCGGAACTCCGCCTGCATTTGAACCCGATACTGGATGAAGCGGCGTCGAAATTGAAATGGATTTGGCGGAGGATTTGCGCGGCGCGGGTTACAATGGTGCGGGCGGACATTAGCCGCCCGGAGGACTTGGCTGGTCTGGAATCGGCCAAACGGCAACTGAACCCTACGAGGCCTTGGACGACCATGCGTATATGTGTTCCCATCGTTCTCGTCATCGCCGGACTCGTCGGATGCACCACGGCGCAAGAGCCGTCAGCCGCCGCGGGTACCGTGGCCGCATCGTCTTTGAGGGGCAAGGTGCTGTTCGGCTACCAAGGGTGGTTTCGCTGTCCGGGGGATGCGGCTAATCTGGGGTGGAGTCACTGGAGCCGGGATGCGCGCCAGATCACCCCCGACCTGCTTACTTTCGAAATGTGGCCGGACATGGCCGAGTATTCCGCGCCGGGCTTCACCCATCCCGGGGGATCCCCAGCCGAACTGTTCAGCTCCGACAATGCGCGCACCGTACTCCGGCATTTTGAGTGGATGCGCGATTACGGCATTGACGGCGTCTGGTTGCAGCACTTTCTCGTGGATTTACCCGGTGGCCCGCAGCCGAACCGGTATCCCTCCCGTTTGCGGACCCTCAACCATGTTCGCACCGCCGCCCGGGAGACCGGCCGCGTCTGGGCCCTTTCCTATGATATCGCCGGCATGCCGGCGGATCACATTTTCGATGTGCTCACGGCCGATTGGAAGAAAATGGTGGACGCTCAAATCGTGTATGATCCGCGGTATCTCCATCAGAGCGGCCGACCGGTCGTGCAAATTTGGGGCTTTTATTTTGGGAACGAGCACAATCCGATGACCGCCGAGCTGGCCAACCACCTGATCGACTTTTTCCAATCTCCAGGCCGATATTCCGCATTCCTGGTCGGGGGCGGCGACTGGAACTGGCGCAGGAATCCCGACCCCGCCTGGCAGAAGTTCTCCCGGCGTTTCGGGGCGTATTGTCCGTGGAATATGGGCAACTACGTCACCGACGCGGCCGGCGTAAAGCATGCGGCCACGAATTGCTGGGCTGGAGATCAGCGCGAGTGCGACCGCCTGGGGATGCTCTGGATGCCCGTGGTCTATCCGGGGTTTAGTTGGGACAACCTGCAACGCCAGGCGCCGGGGGCGAGTTTGATCCCACGGCGGGGGGGCCGGTTTCTGTGGGAGCAGTTCCACGCGTTGTCCCGGCTCGGGGCGGACGCCATTTACGTGGCGATGTTTGACGAGGTGGACGAGGGCACCGCCATTTTCAAAGTGACCAGTACTCCGCCCCAGCAAGGGCGCTTTGTCGGCTACGATGGTTTACCCAGCGACTGGTATCTGCGGCTCGTTGGCGAGGCCGCCCGCCGCCTGCATGACGGACAACCCGTCCCGCCTGAAATTCCCATACAACCTTAAAGAAGACATGAGGGCAGACACGGGGCAGACATGCATTACACATTGTCAGCCCTCAGACCTTCTTTCCACACAAAAGAAAAGGCGCTCCGCGTAAGCCAATACCCGGAGCGCCTCCGTATCAGTCAATCCAAACTACGATCTCTAACCTAACGCCGTTAATCTGCTACCTGCGCGAGCGACATTCAATCAGCGTTTCGACAACTTGTTAAATACCATGTGGGGTAACTTTTCCGATACGCTGCGATAATTGAACTGCCCCCCGAAAAGTGGACTGGCTAGCGAGTGAGGCTTGCGGCAAAGGAAAGGCAAGACATGAGAGGCAAACGATAAAATCCGGAGCAGGTTGTGAAGGTCCTGCGAGAAGCCGAACAGGCTGATTCGGCGCGGAAGGTGATTCGGCGTTACGACGTGACAGCGCGGACCTTTTACCGCTCGAAGTGGGTTTATGCCGGGGTCGAATCGCGCTGTCGGTTTTGGCGGCCGGGGCCAAGCGTTGTTTTTCACCGAAACTGATTCCAACCCGCGGGGTTGGATCACGGGGTGGCTGGCGGTCAATTTGCGCGGCAGCAAGCTGGCAGCACGGCTGAAGCTTGGCGGGTGCGAGCCCGACGGCGTGGCTCATACAACTAAGCAACAATTAATATGAAACGAAATCAAAATGGCAAACGCGGCTTTACACTGGTGGAGATTATGATTGTGGTGGCGATTATCGGTTTGCTTGCCGCCATCGCCATTCCGAACTTCGTCAAGGCCCGTAACACCGCGCAGGCCAACGCTTGCGTCAGCAATATGAAACAAATCGCCGGCGCGATTGATCTTTTTGCCGTGGAGAGCAACAAGGCCGACGGCGACCCGGTCACGGCCAACGATGTTAAGAATTACATCAAAGGCAATGAAGTTCCGAAATGCCCGGCGGGCAACAAGGACTATGTGTTGGGCGGGACCGTGAGTGCGAATCCAAGCGTCACTTGTGTTAACGCGGCCACCTCGCCGCAACACAAAATCGGCTCGTAAGGCGGGATCGGTTTCCCGGCGCAGGGCCAATCCGTGGTGGATTTCCGGCGGCTAGGTCGGCTGGCGCGGCCTTTATTCCTTCGCCGCTGAAGGCAATTTGGCATCGGCCCGACTGCCCGGCGCCCGTCGCGAATTGGGGCTTGAACTAATGGATTTGATCGCGTATTAAGATTGTGTATGGCTTCCATTACTGATGCTATGGCAGTCGAGCATAGAGTATTTCTGACCGTCTTCGATCAGATTGAGGGGCGTCTGACGGCTCGGCCAGGGCTGGCGGAGGTTAAGTTCCTTGCCAGTTTGGTAACCAGGCTGCTGGAAAGCCATGGTGAACGGGAGGAAGATCTGTCTTACGCGGCCTTGGATCAAATGCTGGGGGAGCGGGGGCCGATTGATTGTCTTTATCAGGACCATGACGAAATTGACGGGCGGCTGGCGCAGATCCAGGTGACGCAAGACCTCGATGCCGCCTGCCGCCTGCTGGCTGCAACAATGACTACCGCGCGCAAACACTTTCAGCGGGAGGAGCGGATCATCTTCCCCCTCATCGAAGCGACATTACATCATGGTACGCTCAACGACCTTGGTCGGGAGTGGATTCATGCTCAGCAGATTCCCGTAACCCACCTGTGACCCGTTAATTCCGGCTGCGGTTGGTTTTCATCCAAAGGCGGCTCTTTCTCAGGCCGAGTGGCTCTTCGCTTTTCAGATTGATGATTTTGGAAACATTCCCAAAAATCATATCTGAAATGAATCAAGCTGTTTCCGGTTTCCACAAATATCTCTTGATCGTTCTTTTTTCGATGAGCCAGGCGGCTGGCCAGGCTCAAACTCGGCTGAGCGAGGTCGATACTGGCCGCATCGCACCGAAATCTATCCGCCGGTTTTTGAAGCAGCAGGAAAAGCTGGGGATGGTGTGGTTTGAGGATTTTCGCCCGTCCGTGGATGAAACCACCGACACCAACCGGTTTAATCTCAATTGCCATCGTTTCCATCTGCGACAAAGTCCGGCAACGGCGTGGCATGCCATCCTCACCACCCCCCCGAGCCAAATCTGGCAGGGTCGAACGGTTTCCTGCGGATTTATTTACTCGCCGGGGAGCCAACGGGTCATTTTTCCCGGGGATAACTACCCGGGGCTGGAGCCCGGACAGATATTTTTCATCGAGCTGCGGATTCTTTTTGGGTTGGTGAAATTTCCGGTCGGTTTGGTGGTGACCAAAGTTGATCAAGGACAGCGAACCATCACTTTCAGTTACGTATCCTCCGGGCCCTCCAAAGGCGCCCAAACGATCCGGTTGGTTGACGATGGTAAGGGGGGAACCGAAATCCAGCATTCGGCCCTTCATCAAACCGGAAATGTAATTCGGGATCGAGCCCTGTACCCCATTTACCACCGCCAAGCCATTGGCGAAGTTTACCGCAACCTCAAGCTGCAGCTTGACCGCTTGGATTACTAGTCCCCATTAAGGTGTCAGGGTCTGAAGCCACACGAACTGCGTCGCCGGCAGCATATTGCTGATGACATCGTACAGCCACTGGTCGAGGGGTTTGCCCTCATCGGCGGGCGCCTTGCGTTCGGAGTCCTGAAGGCGTCAAGGCGGCGAATGCCGACCGGGTCGGGCGCGGTAAACGCGGGTTTTCTGAAGCGCGAACTCCAGTTTTCGGCGCCGGCCTTCATTGATTTGACCGGTCGCCGGAGCCTGCAACCGTTTCTAAAGCGTGAGCGTACGGATGAGGCCAGCCAGCCGAAACCCGCAGGTGGACACCTCTACGCAACGTGACGGAGGGATAAGCGGGCCACCCGCAAATTCAACGGCGTCAAAATGGTTGCTTATCGTCCGTCGGTTCCGTACACCCTACGCACGATGAGCCGAAACCGCTGGGGCAGCATACAATCTTCGGCGAAACAACCAGCGCTGTTCCCCGCAAGCCGGAGGCGGTAGGGGAGCTGCTGGTTCGGATCGGGATGATGTTTTAAGCCAGCCACCCGGCACTTTGGCGGTTGCCGGTCGGATTTTCTGAAACCAATTCGTCACACACAGAAAGAAAAAGAGCTATGAAAGAACAACGGAAGCATCGGACGCAGTTTACCCGCCGCGAGTTCCTCGGCACCACCGCGGCATTGGCAGCCTTGTCCATCCTACCGCGGCATGTCCTGGCCCGCAGCGGCCAGTTGGCGCCCAGCGATAAAATGAATATCGGCTGCGTCGGCGTGGGTGGGATGCAGGGCGCCAACGACGTCCGGAGCGTCAGCAGTGAGAACATCTACGCGCTCTGCGACGTGGACGAGAGCCAGTTGAACAAGGCCGCCGCACTGTATCCGAACGCCAAGCTGTACCGCGACTTTCGTGAGATGCTGGACAAGGAGCAGAAGAACCTCGACGGAATTACCATTACGATTCCCGACCACATGCACGCCAGTGTGGCCTTGCGGGCCATGGAGCGCGGCATCGCGGTTTACTGCCAGAAACCCCTCACTCAGACGGTATGGGAGGCGCGCCTCTTGACCAAGGCGGCGCAGAAATACAAGGTCGCCACCCAGATGGGCAATCAGGGATATTCCTCCGTCGCGACGCGCGTTGCCTGCGAAGCCATCTGGCACGGCGATCTCGGCGATATCACGGAGGTGCATTCCATGAGTGCCGGCGGCTTTGCCCGCGGTATCACGGAGTGGCCGGCGGTCGAACCGGTTCCATCGACACTCAATTGGGATCTCTGGACGGGTCGGGCCGCCAACCACACCTACAGTCCCAAAATTCATCCGTCCAACTGGCGCGGCTTCCTCGACTACGGCACGCAGATGATCGGGGACTGGGGCATCCACCAACTGGGACCTGCCAACTGGGCCTTGCAGCTTGAAAGTCCCACCAGCGTTGAATGCACCGCCGTGGAGGGAGTAAACCCCGTGACCTATCCCAGCTATGTCTGCAAGCTGGAGTTCCCCGAGCGCCGGAACAAGTATGTCCCCGCCCGTAAGATGCCGCCGGTGACGGTCTATTGGTACGAAGGCAGCCTGGCCGCAAATTTCAAACCGCCCGTCGGCCTGACGGCCGAGGACCTCAAGGGCAACAATGAAATCTTCGTCGGCACGAAAGGGCTCATGGGCACCGGCGGCCGTGGCGAGAGCGTCCACCTGTTGCCCGCCGATAAGATGGAAGGATACAAGTGGCCCGAACCGGTGCTGAAGCGTTCACCCGGGCATTTTCAGGACTGGATTCGCGCCTGCAAGGGCGGCGAAGCGGCATGTTCCAACTTCAGCATTGCCGGTCCCTACGCTGAGTGGATGCTGCTGGGGGCGATCAGTTGGCGCTTCCCGAACGAGAAGCTCCTCTGGGACGGCAAGAACCTGCGTTTCACCAACAACGAGCGAGCCAACGAGTATATCACCCCCAAGTTCCGCAAGGGTTGGGAACTCAAAGACCTCACGGTATGAAGCGGCAGTAGTGCCGGCGCGGTTGGCTTCGTTGAGGCGGGCATGCGGCCGGTGGCCTTCGAGGTCGCGGCCGCGAAGTCCCAAGCCGCCCCAACCCCGAAAGCGCGCGGTGAGAAAACCCATGGCGGTCAGCCGGCGGGGCGGGCGGTGGCGATGCGTCGGGCGCAAAGGCACCCAACGACGATTGGAACTCATGAATGGATCACAGCGCGAATCGGACCTTTCCAATATAAACCGTCGCCAGTTTCTGCAGACCACGGCCGCTACGTTGGCGTTGGCCGGACTTGGCCCTGCGGGGCCATCGGGCGCGCGTTGCCAGGCCGCCGATGTGGCCGTCGCCGTTCCGCCCCCATCCGAAAAGAGCTTTTCGTTCCTGCACACCTACGAAGCGACGGGCCGGTACTGGAAGGGCTTGGCGAAGGCGGGACTGCTGCGATCGAGCAACGGCATCCGGCTGGTGCATTCACCGTTCGGGGACGATCCGGCGCGGCGGTTCAACACCGTTGCTCGCGTCGGGGGCGAATTGCACCAGCTCATCCGGCAGCGGCAGTGTTCGTTCGTCATTGATCGCGTCGCGGGTGGAGCGCCCTACCTCGCTTACGACTTCGATCAGCCACTCATCGCGGAATATGCGGCGTTGCTCGGACGCCGATTTCTCGGCGGACAGGTGCACGAGACCGTCTGTAACACGCACAACGACTGGGAGCGATTCGTCAAGGCCGACAAGCGCTATGCCACTGAGCCCGTGCGGGCGGACGCGCTACGCCGCTACTTCAACTGGGAAAGCGCCGGGCGCTGGCTTGAGTACGGCACGCTGGATGACTACGCCGGGCGGGTCCACCCGGCGCCCGCCGCCTGGTGGTCGGAGATTGAGCGCAACGCCCGGCGCCAGGGATCTCGCTTCGGATCGCATTTCAGCTACGCCGAGGGCAGCCACTGGGGCCGGCTTACCTGGCACTCTTTCTATCAATGGGGCGCGGCCTTCGGCCTCGCTGAGGTTGGTCCGTGGGCCTCCGAGCAATCCCAGTTCGCCATCGCCAGTCTGCGCGGCGCGGCCAAGGCGGCGGGCAAACCCTGGGGGATCTTCTTCGCGGCTTGGGGACCCAAAGGTTGCACCTCCTTCATCCCGGAGGCGGATTGGTCGTGGAACTGCCCGCGCCGAATTCTCGACGCCAGCGAGTGGCCGGTCGGACCTGAACTCGGTTGCTCGTCCGCCCTGCAGCGGCGGATCTTCTTTCACGCCTACCTCTCCGGGGCGCACACGCTCCATGAGGAATGGGGGGCGGAGGGCAACCTCACCGACTGGGACCAGGGCACCTTGTCATCCTATGGCCGCGTCACCCGCGACCTGCTCGATTTCCAAGAAGCGCACCCCGACCTCGGCGAGCCGTACACGCCGATCGCCCTGGTGCTGGACGCCCGGATTCCGCCGCCGGATGTTCGACCGTGGGACCGGCTTCTCAAAGCGCTCTATCAGCCCGGCCCCGCCGACATTGCCAACGCCGCCCGCCCGGCCAACGGCCAGGCCGAGGTTGCCTGCTACCCGCCCTGCGTTGTGCCCGAGCTGTTCGACATTGTTCCCTCCACCGCCCCGGAACCACTCTGGGCGCGGTACCAGACGGTGATCCGGGCGGAGCCGGGCGCGACGCCGGCCGCGGCCCCGTTTTGCCCGGAAGCGCAACTGGCCGAGCGGCTCCTTGCCGCCGCCCGGGAACTCTCGCCCTTCCGCCGCACTTCGCACTTGATATTGCAGGTCAATCGCCGCCGTGCCGACGGTGCCTGGATCATCGGTTTATACAATCCTTGGGGCGCAGTGCGCGGGGACGTCTTCGGCACGGGCAGTCTGCTCGACCCCGGCTGCACCCAGCGCGATGTGCTGCGCGCGACGTTCTCCATCAAATCCGCCCGCGAACTTTACGCCTGGCCCGAGGCGTCGCGGCTCGAGCGTCATGGCGATGAACTGCACGCCACCGTTGGCCCCGGCGGGGTGCTGATTGCGGAAATCCAGCCGAAGCAAAGCTAACGTCTCCCCGTTCTTAATCCGATCCGCACCCGCTCGGAGCTTATGCCGGACGCAAAATGGTCCCACTCACAATGTGGCGACCCTTGGTCCGCAACGCCTCCCGCGACGAAGTGGGGAATCAAAGCCAAAGGGAAAATGCTTTTGAGATGAAGTGACCGGACGCTTCCAGCCCGGGCCGGGCGGGCCGGCTCACCTTCCTGGGCCGCACCGCTGGCGCGCGCGCCGCCGCTTCATTCCGTTGCGCCCCGCG
>JADLHS010000237.1 GCA_020848635.1 Limisphaerales bacterium | reverse complement strand
CGTCATTTGTGGGATGCCGCACGCCGGTCGTCCAGTCAAACGCTCCGGGATAACCCGTCACCGGGCGCAACCGCGCGAGCCGCCCGTAATTGATCGCCGCGAACCAGCCCCCTTTTTGCGCCACGCCACTGTTGCCCACCGGCGTGTCGTCGAAACGATATTCGCGGATGTGTTTGCCATTTGGGCCGGCGGCAAGATCGAACAACACGCAAAAGATTTTGCCAGTCTTGGGATCGCGATCATTGAAAAAGAATTGGTTCTCCGGCGCCTCGGGATTCCAATAAAGCATGGTGCCCTGCTGCGGATTCCAAGCACGGGTCTGGTCGAGGACACGGACGGCATAATTCTGCTGCAGGTCCAACAATACAATCTCGGCGGCTTCGTCCGCGCCCGGCAGGTGATCTTGAAAGCTCGTCTGCAACGCGACGAGATAACGCCCGCTCGCATTCCAGGGGATATTCTGAACATGACCGATGTAACCAAAGAAATGGTGCTTTGGTCCCGAGGTGATTTGTTTCGCTTCGAGCGCAAGCTCCGCGCGGCCCAATGGCGCGGCCAGCAGCAGCAGCGACCATAGCGCCGCCGCCAGCCGCATACAATGACAGGCCGGGGTCACCGCCGTTTGCGGGGCAGCGGGCAGAATCATTTGCGCGACTTCAGCCATGCCGCCAGTTCGGGCACGTTGAGGCTGATTTCCTCAACCGCCAGATCGCAGATGCGGCTGGCGCCATAGGCGTTGAAGTGAGTGCTGTCCTGTTTGCCCTCCGGCAGCGATGCGAATTCTCCTGGCTCGTACCACATGTACATGCTCTTCGAGCGTTCCGGCCCCAGCTTTGCCACCAGCTCGGCGCTGCGCTGGTGCAGTTCGAGCAGCGGGACTTTTTGCTCCGTCGCCACCTGGCGGACTGCCACTGAGTAGTCGCCGTGCGTGTCCTTCACTTCGCCACCATTGAAAGCCCGGCGGGTGACGGGGGTGGCCAAAATGGGCAGGCCCTTCTTTTCGCGGACCTCGCGGACGTAGCGCTCCAGATTTTGTTTGAACGTGCCCAAAGCATCGGAGTACCGCTTCGGATCATCCTTCTTCTGATCGTTGTGTCCGAACTCGACAATGACGTAATCTCCGGGTTGCAGTTGATCCATTATCGGCTGCCAGCGGCCTTCGTCGCGAAAGCTCTTCGAGCTGCGGCCGTTCATGGCGAGGTTTTCAATCCGCACCGACTCCTTGAAATACAGCGGCAACAACTGGCCCCAGCCTCGCTCGGGTTGTGCCGGGAACAGTGGTTTGTTGGCCATGGTCGAGTCGCCGCACATGAAGATCACGGGCGGGCGCTTCCCGGTGCCAGGGTCGTTGGTGGCATCCGCCGCTGCTTCGCGGCACGGCAGCAGCGCTGCTGACAGACCGACCAAAACTGCAGCCAGGAGGGAGGTGCGTGGGTTGATTGATGAAGTCATAATCGCAGGATGTCGCTGGCGTTGCTTGGAGTAAAAGTGAAACCGATAAAATCAATAGGCCTCCAATTTGCGCTCCGGACGGGTCAGCAGCCAGGCTCCGACCGCCACCACGTTGAGCGCCGCGCCCACATAAAAGAAGGTGTTGTGCGTGCCGGTCCACTGGAGCAGATACGGAAATGCCAGCGCGGTGACGAAGGAGCCAAGATTGCCCGCCATGTTCATCGTGCCGGAAACCGTGCCCGCGTTGCCCCTGCCAATGTCAATGCACACGCTCCATGAGGGCGCGATGGTCATGTCCGCGCCGAACACCGCCAGCGACAGACAGAGCACCGCCCCGAGCGCGGTGTTCATTTGCAGGCTGGCCAGCAGGCCGACCGCAGCGAGGATAAACCCGCACACCGCGGGCGTGCGACGTGAGGCCGTCCATTTTCCGCGCCGGTAAATCCAGTCAATCAGCGCCCCGGCGGTCCAGTTGCCAAACGCGCCAGCCAGCGGCGGCAATGCGGCATAGAGTCCGGCCTCGACCATGCCCAGTTCGTAGCGTTTCTTGAGATAGGAAAACATCCACGAAAGGCAGAAGAAAAAAGTGAAGTTGGACGCAAAGTATTGCAGCATCAACAGCCACACATTACGCGAACCAAAAAGCCGCGTGGCCGTCAGCTTCGGCGTGGTTTCCTCCCCGGTAACCGCCGCCTGGCGGGCTTTGAGGATGAGTTCCTTTTCGGCGAGCGAAATCCGCGGATGCGTCTCGGGATCGTCCCGGAACCAGAAAAACCAGAAGATTGCCCATCCGACACCCACCAACCCGAGCACAACAAAACTCATCCGCCAGCCGAGATGGCTGACCATCCACGCCACGACGGGCAGCGTGAACGCCGCGCCGAAGCGCGCCCCGGAAAACATCACGCCCTGCACCAGCCCGCGCTCGGACATGGGAATCCACGAATAGACCGCGCGCGCGCAGCCAGGAAACGCGCCCGCCTCGCCGGCCCCGAAGCAAAACCGGCACAGCATCATGGAAACGTAACCATACGCCGCACCGGTCAGTGCCGTGAAGGCTGACCAGACCGTCACGACCGCGGTGAGAATCACACGCGGCCCGAATCGGTCCGCCATGATGCCGCTGGGCACCTGAAAGAGCGCGTAACCGAGCGCGAAGATGGACAAGACCCAGCCCATTTCCGTGTCGGTCAATTTGAGATCGGCAGCGATGTTCTCCTTGGCCGAGGAAATGCAGACGCGGTCCACGTACAGCAACATGGACAGCAGAAACGTTCCGAACACGAGCCAGTAGCGTGTGGGAATGGCAGAGTGCCGGTCCGGGGGACCGGCAGCCAGGTGATGTTCGTTGCTCACTGGGCGGCAGCGCGGGCGGCGGACCGACGCGGAGGCGCCAGTACCTGATCGGCGGGACCGTCCGCGCGTCCGACCAAGTCAAGCAGGCGTCGCGCTTCCGCGAGACCGGAGTGGCCGACTTGCAACACCGGCACCCGGGTCTGGTGTTGAATCTGCGCGAGACTGATCTGACCGAGCACCAGCACGTCAACTTTTGCGGCGAGCCGGTCCATTTCCTGACACACCAGATCGTTGTGTTGCTGAATTTCCCCGGCTTGCAAATGGACAAAGGCTTTTTCGTTCACGGCCGTCTCAATGGTAATCTGAACGCCGGCTTCCTGCGCGGCGCGTTCGAGTTGCCGCCGGGTTGCCGCCGGACTGGTGGGAACCGTCGCGATGATCCCCATGCGCCGGCCCTGGCGTACGGCTTCACGGGCCATCGGTTCATCAATGTTGAAAATGGGAATGGAGACGTATTCACGAGCGATACGCGTGGCTTCGCCCACCGTCGTGCAACTGCACATGGCCACGTCCGCACCCATCGCCTCTGCCGCCAGCGCATAAAACTGGATGCGCTTCAGGACGGACTTGGTGGCACCGTGCCGGGCGAGCGATTCGCAGAGCAGCGAATCATCCATGATGTTGAAGACACGAACGTCCGGATTTTTCTTGAGCCACGGCGCGACGAAGGGCGCGATCACGGACTTGTCGTACCAACTGACGGTGTGAATGAGGGCCAGAGTTTTGGTTTTCACAAATATGGATTCTTTTTATTGAAGTTTCTCGTCAAGCGACCACCCCGACCGGAATTGGTCGCAGCCCGATGATTTCGCGCGCCCGCTCCGCGCGCACCACCCGACGGCCAACCAATTCTGCCTGCCGCACGGCATCCGCGACGAGTTCAATGTTGTTACGCGCCCGCCGACCATCGCTGAGAAAAGGGCTGTCCTCGAACCCAACGCGGATATGCCCGCCGAGCTCCATGACCCGGCGTAAACCGGCCGCGCCCTGTTGATGATGCCGCACGCAAAACCAAATGGCCTTGGGGGGCAGATGCGCCACGAACAAGTCGAGGTAACGATCCGTGTACGGCAAGGCGTAGGGCACATCGAACACGAATTCAAAAACATAGGGTGGCACGAGTTCGCCGTCGGCCACGAGTCGTTGGTAGTTGGTGAGGTGCGACAAATCAAAAATCGGCATGGTCGGGAAAATGCGACCGGCGCGCAGTTTGCGCGTGTAGAATACTATGTCCTCGTATCGGTTCTGATAGACCCCATCGAACATGTTGACGGAGCCGAGATTCAGCGACCCCATTTCGACTTCCGGGATGGTGAAGGTAACGCAGCGTTGGTGCAGCGTGTGCTCCGGCGCCCCGCCCGTGGAACCTTCAATAATGATGGGGCAGGAGTCGCGAATCTGGCGGATCTGACGGGTGAACAACTCCGGTTCGACGCTCTGAAGGAAATTCTCGTCGCGGGCGTGCAAATGACCGATGGCCGCGCCCGCCGCCTCGCAACCGACAACCTCAGCCGGCACATCAAGCAATCCGGGAAACTTTTCCTCCTGCTTTTCGCCCGGCACCGGAGCGACGCAAATCATGATCTCGTCTTTCATAACCTTTGTGACAATCCAAATTATCCCAAGTCGTTCTTCCGATATAGCAGAAACTCATATAAAACTTGGACGATACTCCAACGAGGCATGCCTGCCCCCCAAGACTCCCACCGGATCCGGCGGACTGCACTGAACACAAATACTGTGGTTTCATCGTCCAGAAGAGGGAGCAGGCTTGTCCCTTCGCGGCCCTCTGGTCCACTCAAAGTACAAGGAGATTTGATTCCCGTTTCCACAATCCTCTGGCGAAACGGCGGCAAACTGCACCCTTGAGCACATCTCAGTTTTCGTCAGATCGAAATATTCTGCCGTGAGAAATTTATCCAAATAATTGATGGGTTAATACTATGCCCCTTTAAGTTGAATGATAAAGTTTACCCATGTCCAAACATCGCATGCCACCCATTAAGCGGGAAATCGCTTCGGCGCTTGGAAATCGTTTGCGGGCAGAATGGCACCAAGCGGAAACGGGCCATTGCCAGGGCGAACTCGTACACGGTCCGATGGACAGGCATACGGATATCATCATGGGCATCCAGTCTTTGCCAGCCACCTTTCCGCTATGAAACCAACAGTTGATACGGACATCTGTTTAGAGCGTTGCCTACGATCCTTGGCGATCCGGACACAACGCGCCTTTACGCTCATCGAACTCCTTGTGGTGATCGCCATCATTGCGATCCTCGCGGCAATGCTGTTGCCCGCCTTGGGCAAGGCCAAGATCAAGGCGCAAGCAATTTCCTGCATGAGCAACGGCAAGCAAATGGGGTTGGCCTATTTGATGTATGCCAACGACAACAATGACTACGCCATGGAGCCTTTTGAGTGGTGCGGCGGCAGCGTGGCGGCCGTCCCCGACGCGGTGAGTGAAAACGTGGTCAAGACCAGCGCCACCTATCCCTATCTTTCCTCAGTCAAGGTCTTTCATTGTCCCACGGATAATTCCGGACTGGTTTATCAAGGTAAGATTCAACTTCGGAATCGGAGCTATTCGCAGAATGCTCAAATTGGCAAGGCCTCGTTGTATGCCCAAGTCAACATCGGCAACGGCACTTATCGAGAGGTAATCAAACTTTCGGGGCTGACGAGGCCGGGGCCCTCCGACATCTTTCTCTTCATTGATGAGCACGAAAACAGCATCAATGACTCGCACTTCTATGCGTTTCGCGACATGTCGAAATATACGGGGGAAAAATGGCTGGATGCCCCTTCGGGTCGGCACGGGAATGCGACCGGCTTTACCTTCGCCGACGGACACGCCGAAATTCATAAGTGGCAGGACAGCGACCTGCACAAAGTGCAGATCAGCGGCGGCGTGGTCACCCCCAATAGTCACTCCAGTTTCCTCCCCGTCCCCGGCCCCAAAGACCACGCCTGGTTCACCAACCACACCGGCGCGTTCAAATAGAGATGTTCCCAGTTCAGTACCAAACTCAAACAAAAACCCATCCCCAATAACATGAAAGCCAAGCCCCGCTTCAAGAAAAACAAAGATAAATACACGGCCCACATTCTGGTGGCGTTGATCTGTTTGTCCTTCGGCGTTTTGTCCGTCGGTCGGACGCACGCCGCCGGCCCCGGCAATGCCGCCGTCGAGATGACGTTCTCCGAGGTCACCGGCACCACCACCACCAATTCAGGTTTTCTGGCCGGCCTCGCGCTCTTCGATCCCGGCACCACCACCAATGGCTTCCCCACATTCACCAACAACGTACCCTCCGGCACTTACACCCCGGCGGGGAACACGTATGCGCTGAACATGGGCGCAGTGGACACCACGGGTGGCGGCAGGAAAGTAGATTTGACAACGGACAACGGCCCCTTGGGCACCTTGGGCGGATTCGTGGGCGGACTGACCGTCTGCGGCTGGCTCAACAGCGTTAACAACGGAGTTGGCAGTGGCGGCAACCGGATCGCATTCGCCTTGGAATCTCCCAACGGCTTGGGGTTCGATTTGATGCAACGCAACTCCGGCTCCTTGGGCTTCAACGTAAATCAATACAATGATAGCGGCCCGGTTTCATCGCTGGGCATGATCACCGAAAATGCCGGGGCGGCCACCACGAACTGGACCTTTTTCGCCGTCACCTACAATCCCGCACTCAGTTCGGGCCAGGTTAAATTCTATTTTGGTCGCGCGGATCGCTTGGCCGGCTTCGACACAGCGGTTACCTATGCCGGCGGCATCACCAATGAAATCGAATACACCGGAAAGCTCACGGTCGGGAATTTCAGCGCGGTGGAAGGGGCTAACACGGCAACGGGCACGGGCAGCCGCACTTATCGTGGGTTGATTGACCAGTTGCGCGTTTTCACCAACATCCTCAACATTGATGAAATCCAGCAAGTGCAGTTGGAGAGCGGCACGGTGCCAGCGGTGGCGGCCACCATTACGCGACAACCCACCAACGTGACTGTCACGGCAGCGCCCTTCAAAACGGCCAGCTTTAGTGTGGAAGCAAACGGCTCCGGTTTGGTGACCTATCAATGGCTGACCAACGGCGTTGCCGTAGCCAACGCCACCAACGCAAGTTTCACGCTGCCGGCGGACTCGATTACCAACAATGGCAAGATCATCAACGTTTACGTGGACAACGCGCTGACGCCGGATCCCGGCGTTCTCAGTTCCAATGCCACGCTCACCATAATCGTGCCGCCCACGGCTGATCTGGTGATCCTGCCAAACGATGACGTGTTCGTGGATAACTCCGGCGGCTACAATGCGTGGTCCCAAAGTCAGCAAGTCAATTGGGGACTGGCAGGCGCGAATGGCGTCGCGACCGGGCAACGCCGGTCGTATATCGAATTCACTCTTGGGACGAATCTAGCCGCAGCCGTGAAATTCAAGATTTGGAATTACTGGGGCGGACCGGCCGTGAACGGTGAGGGCAGGCTGGCCCAAGCCACGACCCGCATTTACGGAACCACAAACGCGCCCCTCCAAATCACCGAACCGCCCGTGGGCACCCACAGCGATCCAAGCTGGATCGCGCCCAATAATACCAACTTTGTCGCGAGTCCACCGGACAAGGTCGTCGGCCCAGACATTGGCTGGTACGAGTTCGACATTACAAGCTGGTACAATGCCCGTCGCGGTCAGACAACCACCTTGGTGTTGCGCGGCGCAGCGATTTCTGGATTCGACTTTCCGATCTATGAAGACCGAGAGGGTACCGCTTTCACTGCCGGAGCGGGCGGGACGCTTACCAACACGGGCCCCCGACTCGACGTATTCCTCGCACCGCCACTGTTTGTCAGTTCCGACATCGTTGGCACCAACCTGATCCTGAATGGATATTATGGAAAGCCCGGCAGCAATTACGTCCTGCTCTCGTCATCGGACATTGCTTTGCCGCTGACCAATTGGTCCCGCGTGCTGACGAACCAGTTTGACGCGAGTGGCAATTTCCACGTCACAAATTCCCTCGCACCAGCTCCTTCCAAGAGCTTTTACCGGCTGTTGCTCCCGTAACTTATAAATTCCTTCACGGGCGGTACTGCGGAAGCAGTGCCGCCCTTTTGATTTTCCTTGCGGGAAACGACTGCAGCCGGTGGGGCAACATGTTCAATGCATGCAAAAGAACTCTGGTCACATGATTGCCCCCAGGGGCGCCGGAAGGAGCTGCCCGTCCAAGCGGAGGGAGCACCAAATGAATGGAAACCGAGCGTTGCCCTCAATTGTTCACATTACCAAGCGAAAGTTTGGCCACAGTGATCCCGGTCAAGTTATGTGCGTTTTCCGTCACATACACTTGTGGTTGTCACAATTGATGAACTCGTAACCCACCAAAGGCCATCAAACAGCACCAGCAGCAATCCGATAGTTGGTGGCAGGGCGATGACCTGGATCAAACTCGACACCGGGGACGAGGGTGGTGGGTAACATTTACCGGAAATTACCCGCGGCAGTTTGATTTGGCCGGAGACACTTCATTGCCAATGACACCGTCAAAATGACGGGGCGGCGCAAGGAATGATTTTGTCCAGAATTCTGATGAATTCGTCCTATGGCTCGGGGGGACATCGAGGCTAGGATGCGTCTGAGCATCGCACGGAGTGTTGGCAGCAGTTGACGTTACGCCTCCAGGTCCGCGTGTCACAAGCTCCGCACTTACGCAATTTGAAATGAAGCCACGAACCTGTCGCCGCGTCGTCCCTGCCATGCGGGTGACCAGCCTGCTCGTGGCGTGCCTTTGTTTGCATCGGGTTTTAGCCGCCAATCCGGTTGCCTTTCCCGGCGCCGAGGGCTTTGGCGCTTACGCCAAGGGCGGGCGTGGCGGCAAGGTTCTGTTCGTCACCAACCTGCTTGATCATGCCAAGGGTGAAGCCCCAATCCCCGGCAGCCTGCGCGCTGCCGTTGAAACCACTGAATCACGGACAATCATCTTCCGTGTTTCCGGTGTGATTGCGCTCAAAGCGCCGCTTGTTATCTCGCGCCCATTCATCACCATCGCCGGCCAGACCGCACCCGGTGATGGCATCTGCCTCAAGGATTACGAATTGCAAATCTCCAGCACGCACGACGTCATTCTGCGCCATCTGCGCATCCGGCCGGGCGAAAACATGCACGATGAAATTGATGCCCTGACCGTTAGCGCCAGCGACAACATCATCGTGGACCATTGCTCAACCAGTTGGAGCACGGACGAAGTTTTCTCGCCCGAAGGCCGGAACATCACCGTCCAGTGGTGCATGGTGAGCGAGGGCCTGGATCGCTCCTTTCATCCCAAGGGCAAGCACAGCAAAGGCTCGATTATCCGCGGCTTCGACGCGGGAATTACGTTTCATCACAATCTTTACGCCCACAATGCCGACCGGAATCCGAAGATGGAAAGCATTCCCGATCTGCCCGGTCTGCTGCTCGACTTTCGCAACAACGTGATCTACGACTGGGGCTATCAGAGTGGTTACAGCGGGAAGGATTACGAACGGCTCAACTACGTGGCCAATTTTCTAAAACCCGGCCACTCCTCCAGCCAAGGCGTCCGCTTCGCTTTTCGGCCCGGCAGTGATCGCACGAAGATTTTTATTTCCGGCAATGAATTTGCCGGTGATCCGCGAGCAACCGCCAACAACGATCTGCTCATCAAGTGGGATGGCCAACTAAATCAGGTGTTGGTCTCCGAACCGTTTCCCGCCCCGCACATGACCACCCAACCCGTCGCCGAAGCCCGCCGGCTGGTGCTCGCGCAAGCGGGTGCCACGTTGCCCCGCCGCGATGCGATTGACCAGCGACTGGCCCGGGATGTCGAACAGGGCACCGGCAAAATCATTGACAGTCAGGACGACGTGGGCGGCTGGCCCGTCTTAAATTCCATGCCCGCGCCGCAAGACAGCGACAACGACGGAATGCCAGACGATTGGGAAATTGCCCACGGCCTCAATCCACTTCAGGCGGACAACAACGGCGACCTCGACCGCGACGGCTATACAAATCTCGAAGAATTCTTAAACGGGACGGATCCGCAAAAAGCGGACGCCAGCGGGGATTACGCCGAATATGCTGCCGTGCTCAAGCGGGTCGCCGAATTGAATGCGAAAAGCATTCCGCAGATTGCGACCGTCTCCAAGGAAGAGAAGCGCGTCGAAGCCGAGCGCAAACCGCTGGACATCGTGGTCAAGCTTGCACCCCCACCCGGCCCGACAGTAAAGAAGCTGGCTGTGGAAATCGCAGGGGCGTCGCCGATGCCGCTGGTGCTGATTCCTGCCGGCAAATTCATGATGGGCTCGCCGGAAACCGAGTTGTTTCGCAAGGAGGACGAAACCCAACATGCCGTCACGATCACCAAGCCGTTCTACATGGCGGTTTACACCGTGACTGTCCAGCAGTTCGCCGCAGCGATGAAAATCCCAGGCAAGGATTCCAACGTGCCACAGACCGCGCCGTGGAATGAGGCGGTCTGGTTTTGCAAGAATCTTTCGCACGCCACAGGCCGCAAGTTCCGCCTGCCGACCGAGGCCGAATGGGAATATGTTTGCCGCGCCGGCACCACCACGCCGTTCTCCACCGGCGAGACCATTTCGACCGACCAGGCCAACTTTAACGGCCACCGCATCTATGGCCCGGGCCAGAAGGGAATTTATCGCGATCACCTGACGCCGCCCGGCACGTTCCCGCCGAATCCGTGGGGCGTTTGCGACATGCATGGCAATTTTTACCAGTGGTGCAGTGATTGGATCGCACCCTATCCCAAGGGTGATCAGGTGGACCCGCAAGGGCCGCGCACTGGCAAACGCCGCGCCATGCGCGGCGGAAACTTCAGCAGCCATCCCGCCTATCTGCGTTCCGCCGCGCGCTACGATTACGATCCGAAGGTTGATTATGGCTTCCGAATCGTGATGGAAGCGGAAACCCCGACTCCAAAATGAAAAAAATCGTCACCCAGTTGACGCTGCTGGTGCTAGCCTTCGGCGGGATGCCCAGTGCCGGCAAGACCCTTTACCCGAACGACGATGTGTTCGTGGAAACCAGCACGAGTGGCATCACCACGACCACCTACAATGGCGCTATTGTAAGCAGCCAGATCGTGTTTGGCCTGGGGGCCGCCAACGGCACCAGCACGGGTCGGCGGCGGTCGTATTTGGAGTTCACTTTGGGCAATGCTCCGGTCACGTCAGCAACCTTGCGCCTCTACAATTACTGGGGGGCCAACATGGGCAGCGGCGGAAACCCGGCAGCCAATGCCACGCTTCGACTTCGCGGAACATTGGCGGGTACCCCGGTTCAAATTACCGAACCGGCGGGCAGTGTGGTGACCAGTTGGGTACCACCCAGCGAGGCCAGCTTCGCCACCATCGGCAGCGACCTCGCGGTGGCGGCCGTTGGCTGGTACGATCTTGACATCACCGCCTGGTACAATGCCCGGCTCGGTCAAACGACAACCTTGCTGCTTCGCGGCGCGGCCATCTCGGGATACGATTTCCCGCTCTTTGAGGATCGGGAGAACACGGCGTTCAACAATCATTCCGCAAACACGATTCCCGACAGCGGCCCGCGCATTGTCCTGAACGACACCAACACGCCCCCGCCCCCACCGCCACCCCAGCTCGCCTTTCCCGGCGCGGAAGGCTTTGGCGCGTATGCCGTCGGCGGTCGCGGGGGTGATGTTTACTACGTGACCAATCTGAACGACTCCGGGGCCGGCTCGCTGCGCAACGGCATCACCACGGCGAGCGGCCCCCGCACTATCGTCTTCGCCGTTTCCGGCAACATCCTCTTGCAATCCATTCTCTACATCAACAAACCCAACATCACCATCGCCGGCCAGACCGCGCCCGGCGACGGCATCTGCATCCGCGATTACAGCCTCAACATCGGCGGCACGCACGACACCATTGTACGCGGTTTGCGGCTGCGTCGGGGCGACGTAGTGATCCGCGCCACGGGCCAGCCAACCGGTTCGACGGGTTTGGACACGGTTTCAATCGACGATTCAAGCAACGTCATCTTCGACCATTGTTCGCTCTCCTGGAGTTGCGACGAGATTTTTGGCATCGTGCAAAACCAAAACGTCACGGTGCAGTGGTGCATCATTTCCGAGCCGTTGGGCGACCCGGTGTTGCATCCCTACGGCGCAAGCCACGCCTATGGTTTGAATTGCAGTGCCACCACGCTTTCGATCCACCACAACCTCGTGGCCCGGTACGTTTTTCGCGGTCCGCAATTCGAGCCGAACGACGCGGTTGCGGGCCAGGGCTACGAAAACTGGATGGAAGCGGTGAACAATGTGTTGTACGACTACTCGAGTTCCGGCTCCCGCTACCGCAGCGGCGTCGAGCTGGGCGCCGGGAACATTCCGTTCCGTTTCCATTTCATCAACAACTTTTACATCCGCGGCCCGGGCCACTCCGGCGCGCCGGAAATCGAGGTGGACACGCAATTCCCCGCCACCAACACGGTCAAAGTGCATGTCAAAGGCAACCTCGGTCCGAGCCGGACCAACGACAGCGCCGATGAGTGGGCGGGCGTTTGGACCCAGACCGATACGCCCATCCGCAATGCCGCGGCGGATGTCCAGTCGCAGATGTCCGATGTGCCGTTGTTCACGCCCCCTGTTCCGGTCACGGCGTACAACGCCTCCAACTCCTACAAGCGCGTTGTCAGCCTTGCGGGCTACAGCAACGTGCGCGATGCCGTGGATAATCGCGTCCTCAGCAACGTCGTCAGCCGCGTCTTCGGTGCTTATCTCCATTCGCAAAGTGACGTCGGCGGCTGGCCCGCGCTCAACAGTTACAACGTCCCCACCGACACTGACCGTGACGGAATGCCGGATTACTGGGAAAATGCCAACGGACTCAACCCCGATGTGGCGAACAACAATCACCTCAACCCGGATGGCTACACCGATCTCGAACAATACCTGAACTGGCTCGCCGACTTGCACGCCGTGGGCGCGGGCAACAGTCCCGTGGACGTGAACCTGCGCACTTTCACCTTCGGCATGGCGAGCAACGCAACTTATGCCGTATTCAATCCCACCAACGGCACCGTCACGCTGCTGGGTGACGGACGCACCGCACGGTTCACGCCCGCCCCGGATTTTTTCGGTCAGGCCGGTTTCCAGTTCACTGCGGCGGACACCCGCGCCGGCGGCGGGATGACCAACATAATCGGGCTGATAATCACACCCCCGCCACCCCGCTTCGTGAATGTTAGTGCCAGCGTCGGAATGGTGGTGATGGGCGGCATCGGCTTTCTGACGAACCATCCTTATTATCTGGTAGCCGCAACGAACGCCGCCCTGCCCCTGAACAACTGGACTCGCATCGCCACCAATCAGTTTGACGCCTCGGCCAATTTTATTTTGACGAACACACCCATTCCCGATTGGCCGCAGACATTTTATCGTCTGCAATTACCATGACCAAACAGGTTGAACTCTGCATTCCTTTTGGAGCTTCCCTTCGCTTGCCGATGGCGACAGCTATTTCCAGTGCGACAGCCGGTTGTGGCAACTCGGAAAACACGAACCAATTCCCGACTAGTGGGTCCGTCCTTATCGGCTCCGCCCGGTGCGAGCGTTTTGTCCAACAAACGGATGGTTTCCTTCTATGATGGAGACTGAGTCAGGTGTTTAATAACGCGATAAGCAAACTTGTTAAATTGCATGAAACAAATACCAGCAATCGTTTTCGCCGGCCTAATCTCACTCGTGGCAGTGACCTCGGTATATGGTGACACCATTTTTGCGAATGATGATGTCTTCGTAGAAACCAGCACGGATGGCCTGACCACGACCACGTACGACGGGTATGTCTTGAATTCCCAAGTGGTCTTCGGTCTGGCTGCGGCTAACGGCGTTTCCACCGGGAGACGCCGCTCGTATATCGAATTCACCATTGGTCCTGATCCAGTGGCGTCCGCTACCTTCATGATTTACAACTACTGGGGGGCGAACATGGGTGGCGGGGGCAATCCCGCTGGTAGCGGGTCGTTGCGACTCCGGGCGACGCCGGTGGGCACGCCAGTTACGATCACCGAACCGGCGCTGACTCTTGATACGACCTGGGTGCCACCGGCGGACGGTTCGTTCACCTCGACGATCAATACCATCAGTGTAACCGCGATTGGCTGGCAATCAATTGACGTCACGGCTTGGTATAACGCCAGACTGAATCAGACGACGACGTTGGCGCTTCGCGGTCAGCAAGTCGGCGGCTCCGATTTTCCCATCTATGAGGATCGGGAAAACACGGCATTCCTAAATGGTTCGGACAATACCATAGTCGACGCGGGCCCGCGGCTTGTTACGGTCGTGCCGGAACCAAGCTCGTTGGCCTTGGCTACGCTGGGCACGCTGGCGCTCCTGGGTTTTCGCCATCGCCGGCATTTCTGAGATCATCCTTCGAAGTTAGCCAGGCGCGCACGCAGGTTCGTTACCGAGCGACGAAGCCACTCGGCATCCAGCGCGGCATCCCGCTCACGGTGATTCTCCGATGGGGTCCATGTTTCCACAAAGAGGGGCGGCACGGGTTTGTTCGCGAAGATTGTGCGTAAACAGCCGTTCAAATCCAAATCACCCTCACCCAGCGGCGCGCCAAGGACGGCAAAACTGATCATCGAACCCACGACGCGGTAGTCCTTGAGGTGATAACAAAACGCCCGCTCGTGCAAAAGGCGCAGTACTTCGTGAGTCGATTCAAAGCTCCGTAACGAATTCGCGGTGTCCACGCAGAAGCCGACGAGTTCGGCGGGATAGGATGACGCCAGTTCGACGAGCAGGGTGGACGAAATGTCGAAGTGATTTTCGATGGCGAGGCGCAGGCCGGCGCTTTGCAGCTTCGGCACGATGTCAGCCAGCAAGCGCGTGGCGTTTTCCCGCGTGGCGCGCTCGTGATGGTCCGGGTCTTCCATGACAATGCGAAGCTGGTTGCAGGCAAGTTCGTGCGCCAGGGTGATGTAACGCTCCACGATCTCCGGCTTCAGCGCCTTGCACCCGAGTTGGATTTCCACGCCGAGGTCGGCGGCGCAGCGCAGCGCTTCGCGCCATCCGCTTTTCGAAACTTCAAGCGGGCGCGTGTTCTCGCAGATTTGCAGCCGCTCCACTCCCGCCTCGCGCGCCTGGCGGATCATCTCGACGAACGTCGGTGAGTTCGCCGGGTCGAGGAACGCGTAACGGAAGCCGAAGCTGGTGGTGCCGATTTTCATTTTGATTCCTTCTGGTCCGCTTCCATGACGATGCGAAAGCCAAAAACCACCGACATGTTGTGCGGGGTATAAGAGTAACGGGCCGCAGAACGAACATAGCGCGGGCCACTGCCATACTTGCCGCCGCGAATCACCCGATCAGCGCCGGAGTCCGGACCTGAAGGGTCGGTCGCGGGACCGTCGGGATAATTGCCGTACCAGTCCGAACACCATTGATACGCGTTGCCGTGCATGTCGTAGAGTCCCCACGCGTTGGGTTTGAAGGTGCGTACGGGTGTCGGCTCGTGCCGGTACACTCCGGGTTGCCCGCCGGGATAAACGAACTTGCCGTCGAAGTTAGCCTGGTCGGTCGTGATGAGCGTTCCCGTGTTGAACGGCGTGGTCGTGCCCGCGCGGCAGGCGTATTCCCATTCCGCCTCTGTCGGCAGTCGAAACGTGAAGCCCGTGTTCCTGGATAGCGCCTGGCAGAAACGAACCCCGTCGCGCCAGGAAACTTCCGCCGGAAGTTCGCCCTCGCGTCCGTGTGCCGGCTGACCACCGGTGACAGTCAGGTATTGGGCCGCGGTGACCAGCGTTGCCCCCATGTAGAAAGGTCGCGAAATCGTCACTTGATGCTGCTGCTCATCCCGACCACGCTCGGCTTCATCCGCCGGCGAACCCATGAGAAAAGTTCCCGCTGGAATCCGCTCGAGCTTCAGTTCCAGTGGCTCGGCGAGCACGACCGAAACCGATGTTGGCGCGGCAGCCAGTGATGCCGGTCGCAATTCCATCTTTCGCACTGGCGGCGCCGCCGCGCCATCCGCGCCGGCATCCGGTGGACGGTTCTGTTTCTCCGCGGCAATCTCCGAGCGAATTTGGGCATTGCGCGCTTCGATCTGCTTCAGGATGGCGTCATAATCAAATTCCAACGCCCGACGCTCTGAAACTCTCGGATCGGTGGAGTTAAGAAACTCTTCGAGGTTGGTATAACCGTCGCCATCCGCATCCTGCGAACCGTCAGTAGGATTCGAAGGATCCAGGCCGAAGTGCCGTTCCCATTCATCGGGCATACCATTGCTGTCCGTGTCGGCGGGCGCGGGAGCGGATTTGAGTTCCGGCCAGCCGCCGACTTCTTTTTGGGAGTCAATGATCCGACCTTTGCCCGCACGGATCTCTGCCATCAAGCGGGCATCAGCCGCATCACGCCGGGGCAAAGTCGCCCCACCACCTACCAGAATCTTTTCGAATGCCACCTCCGCCGCATCGGTCGTGACCAGGGCTGCGGGGAACGGTTGCGGCACGAGATTGGTGTCCTTGATTTCGCCCTCCCATTTCCCCCATTTCCGGATCATGAGCCAGTTGTTCGCCGTCTTTTCCGGACGGTTGTAAAAAACATTATTGGTCAGGTACATTTTGGTCTGAAACGTCTGGGCACTGAAACCGAACTCGCGAACGGCGTCGCTGGTCGAGGGGCCCGGCTTGAAATAATTTCCAACGTAGTTGAGGCGGGTTCGCTCCAAGCCGCTGTAGCCCGAAGTCGCGCCCCAGTCATAGACGACGTTGTTGCGGAAATCGAGCCACAGCCCGGGCGTATCTTCGTAGCCGCCGGGGCGGGGATTGCGCGCGTTGTTGTGAGCGTAAACGCTGTGATGAATGCTGAATGCGCCGCCGTCCGTGCGCAACAGCGACCCGTGGCCGTGCTCGCCCTTGGGATGAAAGCTGCGGTTGAGGCCCTCGTAAATCAACGACCACTGCACCGTCACGTTACGCACGCCTTTGCCATGCAAGGTGCAGTTCTCGTCCATGGACCAACTGATCGAACAATGGTCAAGGATGACATCATGGGTGCTGGAAACGTCGAACGTGCCCAGTTCGGCGCGTGCTTCATCGCCGAGCCGGAATCGGACATGGCGAATAATCACATCGTGCGCCTCCACGCGCGTGGTGTAGCGCGCGATGCAAATGCCGTCACCCGGCGCCGTCTGTCCGGCGATGGTGAGGAACGGTTCTTTGACGACAAGGACGGACTTCAAGAATATCGTGCCGGAAGTTTTGAAGAGGATGGTGCGAGGCCCTTGGGTTTCGATGGCCTGCCGCAGACTACCGGAGATGGGAGTCTCCCCTTTGGAAGCATCGTAGTCCTCCAGCGAAGTGACGTACAGCACCTTGCCTCCACGACCACCGGGTGTGAACGAACCAAAGCCCTCGGCACCGGGAAATGCGGGAAGGTGCTGGGCCGGCACCGTCCGCATCGCGGCCAACGAGAGCACGACTGTGAACACAACAAGTTTTACAATGTTCATTTTAATTGCCTCAAGTTTAAGGAATCGTCCCATCTTTCACCTAGCAGGAAACCATCAAGTTATGGGACAAAATTGGTAGCACGCCCGGGGAGTCGGGATCGGCTTTACGGAGTACGTGCTTCGCCAAACCAAGAACACAATCAACGCCGGGCAGGTCGGCGCTGCGCCGCAGAGTTTAATCCAACTTTTGAAGGGTTTCCTGCTAGCCCAAGGCGGTGGGGCATCTATCCTCGCCCGAACACATGTGATTTCGCAGTGCCCTGATCAACCCGGAACCTGAAAAAACAAAACTGTAAAACCAGACAATGATGACTGCCATTCAAACCTTCCTGCGGCTGCTGGGTATCACCGCGTTACTTGTCTTTTGCGGGTGCGCTTCCCATTCAGTTCAGAAACCGACTGCTGCGACGGATGTTTCCGTGACGGGAACGCTCAAGAAATGGGAGGCTGTTTCCATCGCGTTTCAAGGCCCGGTGGCGGATGCGGCAGATAACAACCCGAATCCGTTCCTGGACTACCGGCTGCAAGTTTCATTCACCGGGCCGGGAGGGAAACAATACAATGTTCCCGGTTTCTTTGACGGCGACGGAAAGGGTGGTCGGGTCGGAAAAGTCTGGCGTGTTTTGTTTTCGCCGGACGAAAACGGGCGCTGGCGTTTCCAGGCTTCGTTCCGCAAGGGTTCGCAGGTGGCGGTAAGTCTCGAAGCAAATGCCGGGGAGCCGGTTGGATTTGACGGAGTTCAAGGAACATTCGCCGTGAAACCGCAGGACAAAGACGCGGCCGGGTACTTGAAATGGGGACGGCTCGAATATGTCGGCAAATTCTACCTCAAGTTCCGCGACGGCCCGTATTGGATCAAAGGCGGCACGGACGAACCGGAGGATTTCCTAGGCTACGTCGGTTTTACCAATACGCCGAAAGCCACGCACCGCTTCGCAAATCACGTTCAGGACTGGCGGCCCGGCGATCCCGATTGGAACAACGGCCAGGGCAAGGCGATCATCGGTTCGCTGAACTATCTCTCGGCCCAGAACATGAACAATCTCTATTTCCTGCCGATGAACATCGGCGGGGATGGGAAAAATGTCTGGCCCTATCTTGGCCCGATAGATCCGAAAGGGAACCCGACCAATGACAACCGGCATTTCGATTTGATGAAACTGCGCCAGTGGGAAATCGTGCTGGCACACGCGCAACGGAAATCCATCTTTCTGCATTTCGTACTCAATGAAGCCGAGCACGGTAACAAGAATGAACTTGATGACACCGCGCTCGGAGTGGAGCGAAAGCTGTATTACCGGGAAATCATCGCCCGCTTCGGACATCACGTCGCGCTCCAATGGAATCTCTGTGAGGAATACAATCTGGACATCAAACTGGCCCCAGATTTGATCAAGAGTTACGCCGAATACATCCACGCCGTGGATCCGTATAACCACCCGATCACGGTCCATCACGCGGGCAAATTACCCAAAGCTTGGGAGCCGTTCCTGGGCTTCCGCCTCTTTCCCGTCACTTCCTTCCAGTGGCGACAAACGGACATTGTCGAGTACTGGCGCAAAGCCTCGCTGGCCGCCGGTTTTCCGCAAGTCATCGGCATGGACGAATATTTCCCGGATAACGCCAGCGCCACCAACGCCGACCGGCATCGCCGCGAATACACCTGGCCGATCTATCTCTCCGGCGGACAGCTCGAATACATTCTGGAAGATCTGATCAAGACGGACGACTTCCGCAAAGACGAACCAGTCTGGAATTACACCTGGTACGCCCGGAAATTTCTGGAGGAAAACATGCCGTTCTGGGAAATGGAGCCGATGGATGAACTCCTGACCGGTGCCGCCACTTATCAGGGCAAAAACAATCTCGTCACCGGACAGGTGTTCGCCAAACCCGGCGAGCTATACGCGGTCTATGTGCCCGTGGGCGACAGCACCGGAACGCTCGATCTTTCCGCCGCGCCCGGAAAGTATACACAGCGATGGTACAACCCGCGCACTGGCAAGTTTGTCCCGGGATCAAAGATGATCGAAGGCGGAAAGCCCGTGATCCTCGGGCCACCCCCCGCGGAGGTTTCCGAGGATTGGTCGGTGCTCATCAAACGCGCGAGGTAACACGCGCCACGCTTCTGTCCAATGAGAAAGGTCGCGCGACGGGAATTCCTGAAAGAAACCACGGTGCTCGCCGCCGCTGCGTTGGTTTCCCCGGCGGCCACGATAAGTGCGGCTCCGCGCGCGGCTTCGACCTCGAAGTCGGAAAATTACCAGTCGTCGTGGTATCCTTTCACCGGCCATCCCGACGCGGATACCTGCTGGTCGCTTTCGGTCGGACCGGATGGCCGAATTTACGCAGCGGCCTGCGCCGAGAGCGTTCCCGGCGGCGTGGTCAAACTGGTCCGCTACAACGAACACACGGACTCGCTCGACTATCTCCTGTCGCTCGATGAAGTGGTGGAAGACCCCGGCGATTCCGGGCGCGCGACGCAATGCAAGATTCATTACAGCTTCGCGCCCTCGATGGCCGACGGCGTGCTGTATATGGCCACGCACCTGTCCGGGCCGCCGATTGATCAACCCATTTATTCGCCGTGGTACTCGTGGCATGACCCGCAGCGAAGTTTTCGCGGTTCCGCCCTCGTCGCGTTCGACACGAAAACCGATCGCGTGCTCTGGTGGGACGCGATGATTCCGAAGGAAGGTTGCCGCTGCCTGCTGCATGACGAGGAACGGCATCTACTTTATGCGCTGAGTTATCCGCGCGATCACTTCATCATCTACGACACCAAAAAACGTACGCGCCGCGACCTCGGCCGCATCGGTTCGATCAACGCCCAAACGCTCTTTCTTGACCGCCACCATCGCGTGTGGACCACCGATGACTACGGCCACCTGGTCCGATACGACCCGCAAACCGACCGCCTCGAACGCTCGCCCTTCGTGCTGCCCTACAATCCGCAGTTCCAAACCGGCTGGCACAGCGTGTTCTACGACGTCGCAGCGACGCCGGATGGCGAAAGCGTCTTCGCCGTGAATTGGATCGCCCAGCCGCGCCTCATGCGGATCTGGCCCAACGAAGGCGACTGGCCGCGCGTCGAAGACCTCGGCGCGGTCACGCAGGAGCGCGATCCCACATTTCCGACGGACACTTTCAAGGATCATTGCGGCGGGCTGACCTTTGCGGGCGACGGCCAGTTGTATTACGTCGCCTCGCGCTGGCGGGACGCCGTTTACAATCCCACCCCGGCGGACCGCCCCGAGCGCGAAGGCGTCGTCTGGCGGCTCGATCCGCGCACGTTGCAGCGGGAGGAAGTCGCCGTGCTCCAGCACCCGACCCAATTGGCGCAATACGTCTCGCGCGGGGCCGTGGATCATCGCGGTCATTTGTTCTTTGGCGGCATCGGACAACGCCCCCCGGGCATTTTCCAATTGCATCTGCCCGCCGACCGCCGGAAACCCAACGCCCACCTGCCCATACGCGTCTGGGGTTGATGTTGGCCATGAGCGAGAAAATCAGACCACGTTACGATGTGAAATCCCCGGCGGCCCAGGCGCGGCGGGACGAAATCACGAACGGCACTTTCACGCAGGAAGGCACGCTAGTGGCCTTCCCCACCTGCCTGCCCGGCGCAACGATTCCCATTACCGCCGATGAAAGCCGCATCACCGCCCTCGACTGCGTGGCGGATGGCCTCGTTTACGGCGGTACGAGCGGGCGCGCGGTGCATTTGTTCGCGGGACTGTTTCATGGCCCCACCGGCGCGGTGCTGAACATGGGCACGGTTCGCGACGCGGACCAGTGCGTGGCCATCGGTTGTGGAAAGACCAGACTGGCTGCCTGTGTCAACGGACTGGGCGGCGGGCGCGTGGTGACAACGCCGCTGGAAACCCGCGGCTACGATTTCATTCAGGAATGGGGCTATACTCGTAAACCCATTCAGGATCACGGCCCCGTCAACGGCGAACGGATTGTACATGCCGTCGCCGCAAACGAGCGAACGTCACTGATCGGCATCACCTCAAGCAAATTGTTCACTACCGACATCGAGGACGGAAAAACCACGGTTGTCGGGGACGTGAACGGCCACGGGAAAATTGCGGTCGGCTCGCAAGGCGGTCTCTTCGGACAGGACGGCCCCGATCACCTCTGGCGTTTTGACCTGGGTTTGATGACGATCCAGCGCCACGCCATCAAGCTGCCCGCCGGTGCGTGGGACAAGACACCACTGCAATGGGCGCGGAATGGTGAGAGCGGTTTGCTCTACACCGCCGATGGTGACGGCACGCTGTTCTCGTTCGATGAGACGCGTGGTTTCAGTTCTGCACTCGGGCGCACGCCGTTGTCCCCCGTAGGTCCAATGGCGGTGACTCACGACGGACGCGTCTTCGGCTTTTGCGGCGATGAGATGGCGAATATGTTTTGTTTCAATCCCGCCCGGGGTACGGTGAAGAACTTGGGCGTGGCCATCTCCGTGATCGAACGCCGGCGCTACGGCTACGCGTTCGGCGCCGCCGTGACAGGGCGGGACGGCCAGATCATTTTTGGGGAGGACGACAGCCTCGGCCACGTTTGGCTTTACTTCCCCAGCATTCAACCGGCCAAAAACTTCGCCGCCGGAGCAACCGTAGCGCCCGCAAAGCAAAGCTCTTAAAAAAGCAAACCATGCCTCACCACTTCCGGGGCCTCACGACCCGGCATTTCCAGCCAATACAGCGACAGATCAGATCGTGACTGCGCCAACTTGGAAGCCGGCGTTACGGTTGGCGAAGCATCATCACCCCGGCCTCTAACTCGGCCGCCGTGGCGGCGCGACCATTCACATACACTTGCTGGACGTTCCCGGGGCGGCGCAGGTGGAGACGGGCTTCCCGCGGGGCATTGCGGGTCGGCAATTCCAAAGTGATGTCCATGCGCATGCCACGACAGGCGACGTGCAAATTCATCGGCCCGAACCAGGTCGCCGCGTCCCGTATCTTGATTTCATTTCCGTCCGCCAACCACTCCAGTGGCACGGCCGGCAGCAATTCGAGATCGCGCCCGTTTTCGCAGATCAATAAACTGCGAAACCACGCGATGAACGCCGACTCGTCGGCGGATTTGTAAAACGGCCCTTCACCCAAACCGAGAAAATCCACGGGATGCTCGCAGAACGTCCGCACGTCCTCGTAGCAAAACGTGGCGAGCGCGTTATAGAAAGCGCGGATCGCCAGCTTCGGCTGCCCCCGCCGGAGGTACACCAGCGGATTGGGCAACAGGTTTGCCTGGATCGTGATGCCGCCCCAACTGAACCATTGGCTGTCGAAATCCGTCAGCGCGCGGCCCCGCTCCGCGCCGACGAAAACATTGTCCTCGGCATCGCGCAGAATCCAGCCCGCCTCCGGCGAGTCATCCGCGTAAATGCCGCAATCAATCAGATGCACTGGTCCGTAAAGCGCCTCGCGCACCCACCCGACATCCCGCCCGCGCAAGCGGCTCCGCGTCGGCTGGTGCGGAACATAGGTACCGTCGCGCAAGCGGACCACCGGGGCGCGCACCATCGCCTCGCGGCACGAATCCCGTAGGGTTTTCAAAAAGTCATTTGCCTCGCGGTCAATGCGGCCCGCCTCCGGATGACCAATCTCCTTCAATGATTCCGCCGTGGCCAACATGCCGCGAACGGCGTAGGCGTTGACCGCAAACCAGCGATGCCACTCCGGCGGGTCTTCGAGATGCCCCGGCGGCATGAGGCCGATGCCCCAGCGAACATCGGCAGTGTCCAGCAGATCCACGCCCGCCGGTTGTTGGCGCTGGCGCGTGATAAAATCACACGCGGCGATCATTGCGGGCGCGGTTTTCGTCAGCCATGGCCGGTCGCGGGTGAAACGGAAATGTTCGTTTAGCATCCACAGGCCAAAACCGTGGTCCAGATTGTAATGACTACCGGCCAATTCGGGTTTATCCGGCGTCCCCAGTTGAACGTATCGCAGCGCCCCGGTCGCGTCGGT
>JADLHS010000236.1 GCA_020848635.1 Limisphaerales bacterium | reverse complement strand
CGGGCTCAAGCTGGAGATCAAGCGCGTCAATCTCTCGAAGGGGGTCAAGTATTACTTCGACCAAGCGGTCAATGGCCTGACACACGCGCGCTTCGTCTTCGTGGGGACGAAAACTACGCGTTAATCCGGAAACTTGCCCGCGCGCCGCGAAAGGGAAAAGCCGTGCGAGGCACGAATAAGGGATTGACACCGGGGGGCGGAAAACTATCTTCGTGAAAATAGATCTTATGGCTGAAAATATACCAAACATTCCCACGGGGGCGATGCCGCCGAAGAAGGAGACTGGCAAGGTTCAACCCAAGAAGGAAACCGTGCGCATCAACCTGCCGCCGAAACCTTCCGCGGCGCCGACGATCAAATTGCCCACGCTTCCGCCCGGGGGACCGACTGGGGCCAGTGCCGCGCCGTTGGCCACGCCCGCCGTCACTTCCGCCGCTCCCGCTCCGCCGGCCCCGCGCCCGTCCGCGGCGCCGGTTGCGCAACGACTCGCCTCGAGTTCGACCGGCCAAAAGTCAGCTTCCGTTCCGGCCCCCGCTCCCGCCCGAGCGTCCGCGGGTGCCACCGTCAGCGGGCTTGATAAGGGGCTGGCGATTGCCGCAGCCATCATCGGTCTGCTGGCGGTTGGTAGCGTGATTTATATCTGGTTGCTTCCGACTCCTTGAAAGCGGATCGGAACCGCGGTCCTGCTGCTAAACTGTGTTGCTCTGACTAAATTATCTATATGGCCTCTCCCGCAATTGTCACTTTGTCCGGTGAAAACTTCGACGCCGAAGTGCTTAAATCCGCCACGCCGGTGCTCGTGGATTTTTGGGCTGAATGGTGCGGTCCGTGCAAGCAAATCGCCCCGGTGCTCAACGAGCTCGCGGACGAATACGCGGGCAAGGCCAAAGTGGCCAAGCTGAATATTGAAGAAGGTGCGAACCAACAGCTTGCCGTTACTTATCGCGTGCAGTCCATTCCGATGTTTCTCGTCTTCAAGGGCGGCCAGATTGTTGGGCAGCAAGTCGGCATCGCCGGCGGCAAGTCCAAGCTCAAGTCGTTGCTTGACGGGGCGATCGCTTGACCGTCCACCGGGAGCGGGCTTCTGGGTCGCCGTTAGGTCGCGCTGCCGCCGGCCAGGGAGTCTGAGTCAATGCCCCCTTCCGCCACGCTCGTAACCCCCGGCCAGTTCACCCGGCGTGCGGAACTCTACCACCAGCTCAGTCAGCTCACGATGGCAGGCCTGCCGATTGTGCGCGCCTTGGAACAACTGGAAAGGAATCCACCCGCCCGGAGCTTTCGCGAACCACTCCAGCAGGTCATTCATGGGATTTCCGCCGGTGGGACCTTCACTGAATCCCTCCAGCATTCCGGCAACTGGATTTCGGGCTTTGACCTGGCATTGATCGACGCGGGCGAGCGCAGTGGCCGGCTCGATGCCGGTTTTCGCGTGTTGGCGGATTACTATGCCGCCCGCGCTCGAACCCTCCGTCAGGTGATTGGCGATCTGGCGTATCCCGCCTTTCTGTTGCATGCCGCCATTTTTATTTTCCCTTTCATACAATTCTTTACGACCGGCAACTGGCTGCGCTACCTCGCGCAAACCTTTGGAGTATTGCTTCCGCTCTACGGCTTCGTGGCGGTGCTGATTTACGCCGGCCAAGGCAAGCACGGCGAACGCTGGCGGGCGTTCATCGAGCGGGTTCTGCATCCGCTGCCGCTCCTCGGCAGTGGCCGTCGCGATCTGGCCCTGGCCCGGCTGGCAATGGCGCTCGAAGCGCTTATCAGCGCCGGGGTCTCGATCATCGAGGCGTGGCAATTCGCGGCCACCGTGAGCGGTTCGCCCGAACTGCGTCGTACGGTTCATGCCTGGTTACCCAACGTGCGAGGCGGCCAGACGCCCGCGGAAGCCCTCCGTGCCTCCGGCCGTTTCCCCGACCTGTTTGCCAACCAATACAGCACGGGCGAAGTCAGCGGCAAACTGGATTCCGTGCTGACCCGGCTGCACCATTACTATCAGGAGGAAGGCACACGCAAACTTCATGCGGTCGCGCAATGGACGCCGAGGTTGATTTACCTCATCGTCGCGCTGATCATCGCTCGGGGTGTTATTAGCATCTACACGGGATACATCCAGCAAGTCCGAGATGCGGGCGGGTTTTGAGTTGCCCAAAGGGGATTGGGACGATGGATCTTCACGAGGGAGGCGTCTCTGGGTTTTCCCGTTTTCCCGGCGAAACTTGCCTTGGCCCGTCCGCTGCCCGATACTCGCGCCGTGAACGACCCGGTCACCCAATTGACCAGCGAACTGCTCGCCTCCTACGCGCGCGTGGGTGGTATCAACCATCTCGATGGCAAAAATTTGCCGTCCAAGCGCATCGTCGCCGCGATCACCAAGGATTTGTTGCGGCTGCTGTTTCCCGGATTTTTCGACGAGAAATTGATTCACTCCTCGGAACTCAAGGCGGAAACCGCGGTGCTCCTCGATTCCGTCATCGGCCCGCTGGAGGACGAAATTCGCAAAAGCCTCGAATATCAACCGCCGGCCGACCTGCCCAAAAGGGAAATCACCAGCGCCGCGCACGCGCTCACGCTGGAATTTCTCGGCTGCCTGCCGTGCCTGCGCGAAGTCCTGCAGACCGATACCGAGGCCGCATTCGACGGCGACCCCGCCGCGTTGAGCAAGGAGGAAGTAATTGTTGCTTACCCGTTCATCGAAGCCATCGCGGTGCAGCGGCTCGCCCATCAGCTTTATCTTAAAAACGTGCCGCTCGTTCCGCGCATCATGTGCGAATGGGCACATGGGCGCACGGGCATGGACTTGCATCCGGGCGCGAAGATCGGCTCGCACTTTTTTGTGGATCATTGCACCGGCACGGTCGTAGGCGAAACCGCCGTCATCGGCAATCATGTGAAGATGTATCACGGCGTTACGCTCGGCGCGAAATCCACATCGGGGGGGCAACAATTGCGCGGTCAGAAGCGCCATCCCACCATCGAGGATCGGGTGACGATTTATCCCGGCGCGACAATCCTTGGCGGCGAGACGGTCATTGGCGCAGGCTCCACCATTGGTGGCAACGTATTTATCATGGACAGTGTCGCCCCCAACTCCCTGGTCATTTACGACGGCCTCGACATGCGCGTGCTGAACAAGGGTGAGAAACAGAGCGTGGTGGACTTTCAGATTTAGTTGGCGGGCCGGCGGTTGCCGCCGCCGGTGCGCGCAAGGATTTCAACGCTTCCTCGAAGTGATAAAGGGCCTGGAGCGGCATCAAACCGGCGCGCGCGTCCGGGCTTGCTTGGTTTCCTCAGCCGAACATCATCCAGCAGATGATCACTGAAGCAATGATGCCCACGGCGTCGGCAATCAATCCCGCGGGCACGGCGTGGCGCGTGCGGCGGACATTAACGGCACCAAAATAAACCGCGATCACGTAAAAAGTCGTCTCCGTGCTGCCAAAGATAGTGCCAGCGGTGCGCGCGATCAGGCTGTCCGGGCCAAACTCCTTGACCAGCTCCGTGAACATCCCGAGCGTGCCGCTGCCGCTCAGCGGTCGCATCAGGCACATGGGCAGCAGTTCGGTGGGAAAATGAATCCGATCGAGCACGGGTCGGAGCGCCTGGGTGATCAAATCGATGCCCCCAGCGCCGCGGAACATGCCGACTGCGACCAGAATTGCCACGAGAAACGGGATGACAGTGACCGCCACTTGAAAGCCTTCCTTCGCGCCCTCGACGAATTGCTCATACACCTTGACCCGCCGTAACGCAGCGTAGAGGGGAAAGAACGCGAGCATGAACGGTACGGCGAGGAGTGAAATCGTATTCAATGACCGGACCGCTGGATGCTGCTTCTGCAATTCGGCGGCAACGGGGTGGTTGAGCGTTTCGGGAAAACTGATCGCCACGAACAACACGACAAAGAACAGGAAGAACAAAATCAATGCCCCGATGCCGAACCCGTTCAATGGCGTGGATTCGTTTCCTCCCACTCCATTTCTCTCCCGATCGGACGGGGAGAGGGTGGCAGCCCGGTCGGCTGAGGGGCTGCCCTTTTCGGTTGCGCTTCTTTCCGTATCGGACAGCGGTGGCAGCCGATATCCGGGCAGTTTTTCCAATAACTTCACTGCCGTGATCCCGGCGATACTGGAGAACGTCGTGGCCAGAATTGCCGTGCCGATGATGGCGTAGGGTTGCAGGCTGCCCGCCACGACCAGCACCGCAACGGCGGTCACCGGCAAGAGTTGGATGGAACTCGTGTTGATGGCGAGAAAGGTACACATCGCGTTCGTGGCCGTGCCCGGACGCGGATTGAGCGTTTCCAGATCTTTCATTGCCCGCAGACCCAGCGGGGTGGCGGCGTTGGCCAGACCAAGGAAATTTGCCGCCATGTTCATCAGCATGGAACCCATCGCGGGATGATTGGCAGGTACGTCGGGGAACAGCCATTTCATCACGGGCCGGAAGGCGCGGGCGAGAAGTTGAACGAGCCCGGCCTTTTCCGCGAGACGCATGATGCCGAGCCACAGCGCCATGATGCCGACGAGCGGCAAGGCGATATCCATGACTGCCACCCGAGTCATCTCAAAGCCTTTCTCGGTCACTTCCTTGAGCGTGCCGGTGGGTGCGCCGGTGAGATTGTGCCAGCCACCGATGCCCACTGCGGCCACCACGAGGCCGAGCCAGATGTAGTTCAGCATGGCGCGAGCCTATACGGCTGGGAATGAAAAGCCAAAACGAACCCGCGCAAAGATTTGTTTTGCCTCCGGTTCTTTGCCACACTCCGGCGGCTCCGCGATGGCGCGGGGGCAATAAAATGATCTCCACCATCGAACACCAACCCGCCGGGGCGCAGACCGATTTGGTCGCGCAGGTGGCGGAGATATTTTCGCCGAGTGGAATTCTTTCCAAGGCCAGCAACTTCGAGTTTCGTCCGCAGCAACAGGAAATGGCCGTGGCGGTGGCGCGGGCGTTGCAGAATCAGGAACATCTTGCCGTGGAGGCCGGCACGGGCGTGGGTAAGAGTCTGGCCTATCTGGTACCGGCCATTCTGTTCGCCACGAAGCAGAGGAAGAAAGCGGTCATCTCGACGCACACAATCAATTTGCAGGAGCAACTCACGGAGAAAGACCTGCCGATGCTCGCGGGGGTGCTTGCGGCGTTGCCGGAGCCGGTGAAGTTCAACTTCACCATGCTCAAGGGGCGCGCGAATTACCTTTGTACCCGCCGCTTGCAAAAGGCCATGCAGCAGTCCGGCAACTTGTTCACGTCGTCTGAGGCGGAGGAATTGCAGCGCATCTACGAGTGGTCGAAGGCCACCAAGGACGGCAGTCTGTCGGATTTTGAGATCGAACCAGATCCGAAAGTGTGGGGCCAGGTCTGCTCCGAACGCGGGCTTTGCTCGCCCAAAATCTGCGGCTACCAATCCGAATTCGGCAAGGATCACGGGATTTGTTTCTTCCAACGGGCGCGCAATCGGATTCTGTCTGCGGACGTGCTGGTGTTGAATCACACGCTGTTCTTCACGTTGCTGGGCAGCATTGAGGAGGAGATGGAAGGGGGCATTCTCTTCAAGAACGACTTCGTGATTTTCGACGAGGCGCACACGATGGAGAGCGTGGCATCACGCCATATCGGTTTGAGTGTGTCGAGCGGTCAGATGCGTTACGCACTGAACCGGCTGTGGAATCCACGCACAGAAAAAGGTCTGCTGGCCACGTTGCGCAAAGGCGGTGCGGTGAAGCTGGTAGCGGATCTTCTGGGCGAGTCGGACAAATTCTTCGCGAGCGTCGAAATCGCGTGCGAGGAATTGAATCAACAGGGTCAGCGCGAAGGCGGGGGGGGCGGCTCGCGAGGACGCTCGACCCACCAGGGCAAGCAGCGCGAGTGGAAGGAACTCCGCATTCGCCGGGCGGAACTGGTGAACGATAATGTCACCCTGCCAATCCAGCGCTTGCGGGAGGCGGTCAGCGAGTTGATCAAGCTGAGCGAGGACAAGGATATCGGGCAGGAGTTGGTGGAGTGCAATCGTCGTCTGGCGGAGTTGCGCGATGAGGTGAAGGCGTTCCTCGAACAAAGTCAGGCGGGGCATGTTTATTGGGTGGAACGCGGCGGCAAGACGCAGCGCAACTTGTCACTCAACGCGGCGCCGGTGGACGTGGCGGAATTCCTGCACCGCCGTTTATTCGAGAGCGACACCAGCATCATCATGACGAGCGCAACGTTAGCCGTGAAAGCCAAAGCCAATGGCGAGCGTTCAGAGTCGAAGGACGAAGGCCGGAAACGGCCCGCAACGCTCAACCTCCGGGCCTCGACCTCCCCGCTGAGCTATTTTGCAAAGCGAGTTGGGGCGGAAGCGGCGACGCTCTTGCAGGTCGGCACCCCGTTCAATTACGAGCGGCAGATGAAAATTGTCGCTGTCAAAAAGATGCCCGACCCGCGCGAGGCCGGCTACCGCGATGCGCTGATCCATTGGATCGAGCATTTCGTGAAGCAGACCCATGGGAAGGCGTTCGTGCTGTTCACGAATTACAAGCTCATGCAGGAAGTCGCCGAGTTGATGCAACCTTTCTTCGACAAACTTGGCGTCGCGTGTTTTGTGCAAGGCACGGGCACACCGCGCTCGACGATGCTGGAAAAGTTCAAGGACGACGTGGACTCGGTGCTCTTCGGCACGGACAGCTTTTGGCAGGGCGTGGATGTGCCGGGCGAGGCCTTGAGCAACGTCATCATCACACGGCTGCCGTTCGCGGTGCCGGACCATCCGCTCATTGAGGCGCGCATCGAAGCCATCGAGGCGCGCGGCGGCAATTCCTTCGGCGAGTTTTCCCTGCCGGAGGCGATCTTAAAATTTCGGCAGGGTGTGGGACGTTTGATCCGCACCAAGACGGACACCGGCATCATCGTCGTGCTGGACAACCGCATCCTCGCGAAGCAATACGGCCAGGCTTTTCTCGACGCGCTGCCGAAGTGTCCGGTGGAAGTGGTTTAATGAACTCTGATTGTTTGAACCCAACAGAAGGCAGCGGCTTTACAACATGCTCCTTAAAGCTGGAATTAAACTCCGGCCCTTTCAAATATTTGTTTTCCAAACGGACACCGCACCCAGCGCTGCGGCTGGACTTCAACCAGTTCGGGAATGGCGTTGGAACATTCCGGCTTCGCCATCGGACAGCGTGGGGCGAAGCGGCAGCCGGGCGGGAAATTGCCGATGCGCGGGACATTGCCCGGAATTGCTGTGAGCCGCTCCGCGCCGCCGGAGAGTTTCGGCACGCTGACCATCAGTGCCCGCGTGTAGGGATGCAGCGGTCGGCGCAGCAATTCGCGCGCAGGCGACAGCTCGACGATCTGCCCGGCATACATCACGGCCACGCGGTCGGCCATGTCACCCACGATGCCAAGGTTGTGCGTGATGAGCAGAATCGCCATACCGAGACGGTGCTTGAGGTCGCGCAACAGGTCGAGGATTTGCGCCTGGATGGTCACATCGAGCGCGGTGGTCGGTTCGTCGGCCACGAGCAGCTTCGGTTCGCTGGCCAGCGCCATTGCGATCATTACCCGTTGCTGCATCCCACCAGACATTTCGAACGGATAATTCCTGAGCCGCAATTCCGGCGCCGGGATGCCAACCAATTTTAGCAGGCGAATCACTTCGGCATCGGTGGCGCGGTCAGGTTGGTGAAGCTTGAGCGACTCCTTGATTTGTGCGCCGACCCGGAACACGGGATTCAACGCTGCGCCTGGTTCTTGAAACACGTAACTCACTACGCCGCCCCGGACGTCCTGCAACTCGCGCGCGGACATCTTTAGAACCTCCCGTCCATTTAGCAGAATCTCACCCCCGACGTAGCGCGCTGGGGGCGTGGGGACGAGGCGCGTGATGGACTGGGCTGTAACGCTCTTGCCGCAGCCGCTTTCGCCCACGAGGCACAAGGTCTCGCCCGAGTCGAGGTGCAATGACACTCCGTCCACGGCGCGCGCGCTGCCGGCGTCCGTGATGAAATCGAGCTGGAGGCTTTTAATTTCGAGCAGGGCCATCGGGAAAACTTGTTACGGCGGAAGAATGGCGGTGGCGAGCAGGAGCCAAAACCCACCTTGGCGCACCCTCATCCCGCATGGACCAAAGGTCTTGCCGAAATCTCCAGCATCCGTTCAATCGGCAGCCGCGCGCGCTTGAGGATGGATTCCGGCAGCTCGATCCGGGGGGCGAGGTGCTTCATGCAATCCCGCACTTTTTCAAGCGTGTTTAACTTCATGTATTTGCACTCGCTGCAACGGCAGTTGTCGCTGGGCAGTTTCATGACATCAAAGACTGGCGCGCAGATGAATGCCTTGCCCGGACATTCCTTCTGCATCCGATGGATGATGCCCGATTCGGTCACGATCACGAATTGCTTCGCCGGGCTGGTCTGGCAATAGGTGATCATTTTTTCCGTGGAGCAAATGGCGTCGGCCAGTTCGCGCACTTCGCGCAAAGCTTCCGGGTGAACCACCACTTTCGCCTGGGGAAACTTGGCGCGCATCTGGAGCAGGGCTTCGCGGCGGAACTCGACGTGGGCGTAACAGTTGCCGCGCCAGAGTGTCATCGACCGGCCGGTTTGGTCCATCACCCATTGACCGAGGTTTTCGTCGGGCACGAAGAGGAGATCTTTGTTCTTGGGCGCGGCGTTAACGATTTTCTCCGCGTTGCCGCTGGTGACGATCACATCGCAGAGCGCCTTCACGGCTGCGCTGCAATTGATATAGGCAATCGTCCAGAAGTTGGGATTCGTTGCCTGCAACGCTGCCAGCTTGTCGGCGGGGCAGCTTTCTTCGAGCGAACAACCCGCGTCCTTGTCCGGCAGCACGACGATCTTGTTGGGATTTAGAATCTTCGCCGTTTCGGCCATGAAATGCACGCCGCAGAAAACGATGACGTCGGCGCTGGTCTTGGCCGCCTGTTGGGCGAGGCCAAGGGAATCGCCCACGTAATCCGCCACGTCCTGGATTTCGCCGACTTGGTAGTTATGGGCGAGGATGACGGCGTTTAACTGCTTCTTCAACGTAAGAATTTCCAGCGCCAGCGGTTCGAAGCGCGCGGGCGGCATCGGTTGGCGAACGCGGAGGTTATCGGCGTTCAGAGGTGGAATGTCGGTTGCGTTACTCACAAGGCAAGGCTAGCGCTGCAATGGAGCGTGGTCAATCTGGCGGATAGAGCGGCGGACGCCGCTTCGGCGCGCACTTGTCGTGTCCGAGGGAGGAATCCCGATCCTGGAGGCAATGTTTCGCCCCTTTTCCTTGCCGCTCGCGGTTGACGTCCTTACTCTCCGCGCCCTGTTGCATGAGTGAAATCCTGGTCATTGGTCATCGGAATCCTGATACGGACGCCATTTGCTCCGCCATCGGTTACGCGGAATTCAAACGGCGCACGGGCATGCCCGAAGCCGTAGCGGCGCGTTGCGGCGATACGAATGACCGGATTGATTTTGTCTTGAACACCTTCGGAATGCCCGCACCCAAGTTCGTGGCGGATGTCGCCCCGAAAGTGCGCGACGTGATGCAAGCGCGGATCACGAGTGTGACGCCGGGGGCAACGGCGGCCGATGCGCTCGGGTTGATGGACGAGCGCAACATCCGCATCCTGCCGGTGCTGGACGAGAGCCAGCGTTGCTGCGGGCTGCTGTCTCTTTTTAAGCTCAGCAAGTTTCTGTTTCCCACGGCGAACCGTTTGGTGGATTCGCGGCGCGTCCTGTCGTCGCTGACGAATCTGGCGCGGACGTTACATGGGGAACTGCTCGTGGTCCAGGAGCCGGAGGCAGAGGAGGATCTGACCCTGATGATCGGGGCGATGAGCCTGGAATCCTTCGCCGAGCGATTAGACACATTTCCCCGCGAAAAACTGGCCGTGGTGGTGGGCGACCGGTGGGACATTCAGAATCTCGCCATCCGTGAGGGGGTGCGCGTGGTGATCGTCACGGGGGGCTTAAAGGTGGAAGCCAAGACCATCGAAGCGGCGCAGCGCAAACAGGTAAGCCTGATCACCTCGCCGCACGACACCGCGACGACGGCATCATTGTGTCGCGCGGCAGTGGCCGTGCGGCACGTTTTGAACGAGGAGTTCCTCTGTTTTCGTGAGCATGCACCATTGGCCGCGGTCCGCGACGAGGCGACGAGTTCGGGCTATCAGATTTTTCCGGTTCTCGACGCGCAGGGACAAACCGTCGGGATTCTCTCGAAGACGGATTTTCTCAAGACCGTCACGCGCAAGTTGATCCTGGTGGATCACAACGAACTTTCGCAGGCAGTGCAGGGGGCGGACGAGGTGGAGATCATCGAGATCATTGATCATCATCGGATCGGCGCGCTCACGACGCATCAGCCAATTCTGTTCCGCAACGAACCGGTCGGTTCGACCAGCACGATCGTGGCGGATTGCTTTTTCCGTTACGGCGTCGAATTGCCGTCCCCCATCGCGGGTTTGCTGCTGGCGGGTTTGGTTTCCGACACATTGAATTTGACCTCACCGACAACGACCGCGCACGACGTCGAGGTTTTGAAATCCCTCGAAAAAATCGCCGGTATGAACGCCCGCGAATTCACCGATAAGTTGTTTACCTCGGGTTCCCTGCTCACCCTGCACACCGCGCCAAAGGCCATCACGACGGATTGCAAGGAATACGCCGAAGGCGGAGTGCGATTCAGCGTGGCGCAGATCGAGGAAATTGGCTTCGACCAGTTCTGGAAGCGCAAGGCTGAGTTGCTGGAGGCGCTGGAAGAGTATTGCGCGGGTCGGAAGTATCGGTTTTCCGTATTGCTGGTGACCGATGTGACCACGCAAAACTCCCTGCTGGTTGTGGCGGGGGACGACGAGTTCGTGGCTCAGATAGATTACCCTAAGCTCGAGCCGGGGATCTACGAGTTGCGGGCGGTGGTCTCGCGCAAGAAGCAATTGCTTCCGTACCTGACGCATTGTCTCCGGTCGTTTCGCTCGTAGGCACTGGTGGGGCCGGGGTCTCCGCGCGTTTCGGCTGATGGGGTGGCATGTTTCGTGCAATTCGTGCGTTGCTCGGATTGGCTGGTGTTCGCCCAAGAATGCCGCCGGCGAGTCGGCTAACGAATGAACACACGAACACGACACAGTTGGCGGGCGGGCGCCTGGAGATTGGCGGGGGTCTGCGCGGCCTGGCTGGCGGTTGCCCACCTTCCGGCGGCGGAGATTGAACTGGCCACGCTCAAGAGTGGGACAGATGTTTTTACGAACGTGACAGTCTATGCGCAGACCGAAACTGACCTTTTCATCAAACACGCCCGTGGTTTTGGGAATATAAAAATCAGCACCTTGGATAGTGCGACCCTCCGCCTCCTCAAGCCAGGGGGGGAGTCATCCGAAGCGGAAACCGCCGGCGCAAATCCCGGAAAGATGGCCGCCGCCCTGGCCTCGGTGAAGGGCAAGCTGGCGGAGGCGCATTTGGAAGCTCCTTCGGAAGCGGAAGTGCTGGACTTGATTTCACGGGTGCGACCCAGCCCAAACCTTTTGCTCGGCATCCTGGCCGGGGCGTTGTTCCTTTACCTGCTCTTCTGTGCCTGCATGAAATTGATCTGCCAAAATGCGGGCAGCAAGGCGGGGCTATTGATTTGGATTCCAGTGTTGCAAATGTTTCCGCTGCTGCGCGCCGCCAAGATGTCCGCCTGGTGGTTTGTGGCCTTCCTGATCCCATTCGTGGGGGTGGTGGCGCACATTGTATGGTGTGTGAAAATTTCCAAAGCCTGCGGCAAGGGCGCGTTGGTGACGGTCATGTTAATTCTCCCGGGTACGAACGTGTTGGCCTTGCTCTATCTGGCGCTGGCCAAGGGCGGCAGTCAACCGGTGGAGCCGGCGGCGCCGCCTCGCCACACGATGGTCTTGGGCGAGGCTTGAAATCCGCCGGCTAGCCGGCTCGGCTTCATCGGGCCACTTAAGCCAGCATCCCCAGCGCCCGGGCGGCGCAGACCAAACCATAGGCCACCAAGCCGCTGGCTGGAATCGTCAGCACCCACGCCCACAGAATCCGTTCAACCACGTTGAACTTCAGGGCATTAAACCCTTTCGCGCAGCCAACCCCCATGATGGAAGTCGTAATGGCGTGCGTGGTGGAAACGGGCATGCCAAAATGGGCAGCCGCGAGCAGGACGGTCGCGCCCGTGGCTTCGGCTGCGAAACCATGCACCGGATGGAGTTTCACCATCTTGTGGCCGAGCGTGCGGATGATGCGCCAGCCGCCCGCCGCCGTCCCTGCCGCCATGGTTAGCGCGCAGACGACTTTGATCCAGACGGCAATCTCCAATGGCTTGCCGGCCGTCGGCTCGGGCGTGTGCAGGAAGGCGAGCCAGCCCGGCAAGTCGTGGAATACTCCCGTCGTGGTCGCGGCCACGAGGGCCAGCGCGATGATGCCCATGGTCTTTTGGGCGTCGTTGGTGCCGTGACTGAAGCCCATGTAGGCCGCGCTGAACAACTGTAATTTGCCGAAGACGCGATTGACCTTCACTGGCCGCCAATTGCGCAGGAGGAAATAGAGCAGGCCCATGAAGAAAAAGCCAACGACAAAGCCCATCACCGGCGAAGTGACCATCGGCAGGACGACTTTCCAGAGAATGCCTTTGCCTTCCCACCAGTGTTCTTTGCCGGGAATGCTCCAGACGATGACGCTCCATTTATTGTGCGCGGCCGCGAGACAAGCACCACACAGCCCGCCCACCAGCGCGTGCGAGGAACTGGACGGCAAGCCCAACCACCAAGTGATGAGATTCCAAACCACGGCCCCCAGCAGCGCGCAGATCAGGATTTCTGAAGTCACTATCCTTGCGTCCACCAGACCGGAGGCGATGGTCTGGGCGACCGCCGTGCCCCACAGTGCGCCGATTAGATTCGTGGTCGCCGCCATCAAAATCGCCTGACGCGGGGTCAGCACTTTCGTGGAAACAACCGTGGCGATGGAATTGGCCGTGTCGTGAAAGCCGTTGATGTACTCAAACACCAGCGCCACAAGGATGACGGTGAAAATGAGAATCATCGCGCGGGCGGCTCAGGAGTTCTTCAGCACGATATTCATGACCACGTTGCCGACATCGCGGCAACGGTCCACGACCTTTTCGATCAACTCATAGAGATCCCGGATGACAATGGCGCGCAGCGCGTCGAACTTGCCGCTATAGAGATCGCGCAGCAGCTCGTTCATGAGCTTGTCGGCTTCGCCTTCGACATATTGGAGCTTGTCGTTCAACTCCTTGATCTGTTCCAAGTCGTCCAACTGGCGCAGATGCCGGACCATCATCAGAACGACGTCCGTGGCCCGGGTCATCATTTCGGCCTGGCGGGTGAATTCCGCCCCCTGTAAATGCGGGGTGGCGAGCAGAAAGCGTTCGGCGAGCTTCTCAGCGGTCTTGGGAATCTTGTAAATGGTTCGCGAGAGCGCCTCAATATCCTCCCGCTCCAGCCCGGTGACAAACGTCTGCACCAACTCCTCGCTGATCCGGTCGGAAATCTTCTTTTCCTTGCGGCGTGCGAGCACGAGGTCGTCAAGCTTCTGGGTGTCACGGGGCGATTTGATCAACTCGTTGGTCAGGCGGACGCTTTCGTGCGCCTCCTGCGCTGCTGCTTCCAGTAGATCGAAGAATTTGTCGCCTTTGCCAAAGAGTTGTTGAAGTGAAAACATCGCGGGGTTAGTAGTTGCCAAATTGGCGCTCAAAGTCCATCAAAAAACCGGGGCGCGGCGACGTCGCATGGCCGGCGGGTAAGTGCTTCGGCAAAGGAAATGGGTTTGCGGCAGAGCGCCGCGCGGGCCGGTTGTCGCTCCGGCGTGCCGATCCGGTTCCGGAGCCAATCGGATCGGTCGCGACCGCGTTCACGGTAGGCCAGCAACGCAAGAAATATCTGAGACGGTTGGGGATTGGTTTTCACTTGAAGGCCGCGGGTAGAGGGTTTCTGTATCGTTCCAATTCTCGGGTCTGAGCGCGATCCGCACCGGTTGCCGTCGTGCGTTGGGTAAGGAATAGAACGGGCGAGCCACGGGGACACACGATAAAACTCGCCCGCGGCCCACCCGTGCCTTCGTCACACAAGTGAGGAAGGAAAGCACGTAAAAGCTGGAAACCGGAATGACCACGCGCATGCGGGTCACACTTCACGCAAATCGTGTGACAAACCAAGGACGAATAGGTTACGAAATCGTGAATTGAGCCCCGCCATATTACGGAATTCGGGGTTGTCACCGATTCGCAACCAGGTCGATGCCGAAGTGACGCAAGTTCCCGAGCTTTCGTTCGGAAGTCCCCGTCATCCAAATGGAAAGCTTTGTCGTTCCGATGTGCGTCTGGCCTCAAACCCGGAAATTACATGGCGGATCACCTCACTGGACCGCTAATCCAGCAGCCAACCCCAACTGAATTGAGCACCGGGCGGTTGCCAAACTAACCCAACCGGCGGATGATGATTTCGATGGTGACCCAAAGGTCTCCAGTTAACCGCAACCCTAAACGAGAAAGTAATAATCATGAAAACAACTAAACGTATTCTAACCGCTGTGGCTGCGTTCCTCGCCGTTGGGCTGATCTCCAGCCAGGGGCAAACCACGATTTCCTTATGGGATTTCAATGGCGCGAGCGCCACCACGGTCCCCGGCGGAGCCACGGCGCCCGCGGCGTCCATCGGGACAGGCCGCGCGGCGCTGGTTGGCGGCACCACCGGGGCGGCCAGCTTCGGCAGCGGGACGTCCAATGGCGGGTCCAGTGATCCGGTCACCACCACGCCGCAGAATTACGGTTGGCAGACCACGACATATCCCAGCGCCACCAGCGCCAATTTGACCGCTGGGGTGCAGTTCCTGGTTAGCACCGTGGGTCGTCAGGATATTCAACTGACATTTGATGTTCGTCATTCCAACACCTCCAGCCGGTATGAGGGCGTGCTCTACACCATTAACGGCGGAACCGATTGGACGCCGTTTGCCTTTTTCAGTGGCGCAGCGGGCGATACCTGGTTTAACACCCGCACGGTGGATTTCTCCTCGATCCTCGGCGCAAATAACAATGCCGACTTCGGGGTGCGCATTGTCGCCGCCTTCGAGTCCAGTGCGGTTTCCGGCGGGGCCGACGCGTACGTGGCTTCGCAAACAACTTACGCGGCTGGTGGAACCTGGCGGTTTGACATGGTGAATGTCTCCGGCACCGCGGTGCCGGAACCCTCGGTGCTCGCGCTTGGCGCGCTCGGTTTGATAGGTTTGCATTTCCGGCAGCGTTTGGTTGCGCGCCAGTAATGTCGGATTGGTAGTTGGTGGTGTTGGCAACGAACGCGCCGGTGCCAACCGGCGCGTTCTGCCTGGAACGAAATTCAGTCGGCGCTCAATCCCACCCCGTTGCTGGGCGGGTTTTTGACACGGCAAAGGTGATTTCCGCTCCCTTGGAAACGGGGGGCTCTGCACAGGTTAATGGTTTGTGACCGCTTCGTCACATTTTCCGGCTTCCAGAAAGCCGGACCTTCGTCCATTCTCCCGCTCCGAATGGCAAGTGGAGCGAACGAATCGGCCTTTAGTCCCAAGCATTTCCTCAACCGCGAGTTGAGCTGGCTGGAGTTTAACCAGCGCGTCCTGGACGAGGCGCGGGATGCAGCCAATCCGTTGCTCGAACGCCTGAAGTTTTTTACCATCGTGAGCTCGAACCTCGACGAGTTCTTCGAAGTACGCGTGGCGCGGCTGAAACAGGAGATCGAGAGCGGGCAGGCCGAGCGCAGTCTCGACGGCTTGACGCCCTCGGAAACCTTGCGGGCTGTCATTCGGCGTGTGCGCCAGATGATTACCGCCCAATACGCCTGCTGGCGGGACGAATTGCAGCCGGCATTGACCGCGCAGCGCATTCGCCTGCTGTCCGTGGCGGAGTTGGGCCGGGCGGATCAGACCTGGCTGGAGGTGTTTTACTGGCAGCAGGTGCGGCCGGTGTTGACGCCGTTGGCGATTGATCCCGCCCATCCGTTTCCGCAACTGCTCAACAAGTCGCTCAATCTCATCGTGCGGTTGGAACTGCGGAAGAATGGGGAAACGCATAAACACATGGCCGTGGTGCAATTGCCCGCCATCCTCCCGCGGCTGGTGCAACTGCCCCGCCAGGATGGCCGGCGCGATTACATTTATCTCGGCGACCTGATCGGGCATTTTCTCGCGGACGTATTTCCGGGCACCACCATTCTCGGTTGGTGGCCCTTTCGTGTCACGCGCAACAGCGAGCTTTACATTGACGAGGAGGAGGAGAGCAACCTGCTCAAGGCCGTGGAAGCGGAACTGCACAACCGTCGGCGCGGCGACGCGGTGCGTTTGGAGGTGGATCATGGCTGCCCTGCACCCATCCGCGACGCGCTGTTGAAGACGCTGCGATTGACGCCGGACGATCTGTACCTGATTGATGGCCCGCTCAATCCCACCCGCATGATGATGCTCTATCAGGGAGACCATTCGCCGGAGTTGCGCGATGCGCCGTTTGTGGCGCCGGAACCGCTGGTTTTACGCGGGCGGGAGGACTTGTTTGCCGCCATTTGCGAGCGGGACATTTTGCTGCATCATCCCTACGAACATTTCGACAGCGTGGTGCGCTTCCTGAGGACGGCTGCCCAGGATCGTGAGGTCTTGGCGATCAAGATGACGCTGTATCGGACCGGCGGCGACGAGCGCATCGTCGGCGCCCTGATGGATGCGGTGAAGAACGGCAAGCAGGTGACGGCCGTGGTGGAATTGCGGGCGCGCTTTGACGAGGCGAACAACATCCAGTGGGCGCGGCGGCTCGAAGAGAACGGCGTGCATGTGGTTTACGGCCTGGTGGGATACAAGCTGCACGCGAAGATCACGCTGGTCGTGCGGCGGGAAGGCGCGGAGATCCGGCGCTACGTTCATCTGGCGACGGGCAATTACAACCCCACCACCGCGCGGCTCTATACCGATGTCGGGTTGTTGACCTGCCGCCCGGATTTCGGCGAGGACGCGACCAACCTGTTCAACCTGCTCACGGGCATCTGCCAGTTTCAGGGCATGCGCCAGCTCGTCGTTGCGCCGTTTGATCTGCATCGCCGGCTGCTGGAACTCATCGAACGCGAGGCCAAGCATGCCCGGCTCGGCTCGCCGGCGCGGATCATTGCCAAGCTCAATTCGCTGGCGGAGCGGGAAATCATCGAAGCCCTGTATCGTGCCTCCCAGGCGGGCGTTCAGATTGATCTGATCGTGCGCGGCGTGTGTTGCCTGCGGCCCGGGGTTCCGGGCCTGAGTGAGAACATCACGGTGCGCAGCATTGTGGATCGGTTTCTGGAACACGCGCGGGTTTACTATTTTGAAAACGCCTGCCAGCCGGAAGTTTTTGTCGGCAGTGCCGACTGGCTGCCACGGAATCTGTTTCGCCGGATTGAAACGGTCTTTCCCATCCTGGACGGCCTGTTGCGCGATCGCATCATCAATGAAATCCTGGCCACCGTCCTGGCGGACAACACCAAGGCGCGGATCCTGTTTGGCGATGGAACGTATCATCGTGCGACGCGAACCGACCTCGACCCGGCGCGTCGCAGCCAGACGGAATTCATGGCGCAGGCGGTTTCCGGCCCCAAGGTGCGCGGAGCGTCCACCAAACACCTCGCGCGTTATCCCCGGGTTGAACTGGCCCGCCCGCCGTTCGTGACGGACAAGAAATGAGTGTTTCCGGGCGCACACTGATCGAATCCTTCCCGCTTCAAAATGAAAAACAGCCTGGTCGAAGTTCCCGTAGCTTGCGGACGTAAGTGCGGGATTTCGTTTTTTTAACGTGTGAATGTATTGCGGCATCTGATGGCCGTGCTGCCCCGGCAATGGCGGCGGTATCGCAAGCAGTTGCAACGCTGCCAGCGGAGGTTTGCTTCGGGCACAGTCCACGATTCGCGCGTTGAGACCCGACGCTTGCTGGCCACGCTCGAGCTCCTGGCGGCGTTTGTTCCCGAGCGCGAACTGAAGAAACCCCGGCGGGCGTTGAGGGAACATCTGGCCGCCTTTGACCACTTGCGCGACACCCAGGTGCAACTGGGAATGGTGGCGCCGTTGCGGCGCACTTTTCCAGCGGCAAAGCAATTCCACCGCTGGCTGCGCCGGCGTGAAGCCCGCTTTACCCGCGAAGCCCGCCAGACCGTGAAGCACATCAAAACCCGGCGGCTCAGAAAGCGGATCGCCGCGTTGCAAGCACTGCTGCGTCGTCAGCGGAAACACACGCTGCCCGCTGCGACCTTCGAGCGCGCCCAAGCCGCGATCCAGCTTGCCTTCGCGCGGGTGGGGCGGCTTGGCCGTCGCGTGAAGGCGGCGGACCCGAAAAGCATCCACCGGACGCGCATCGCGTTCAAACGGTTTCGTTACATGGTGGAAGTGTTGACCCCGCTGCTGCCCGGCGTGACGGACAAGCACCGGAATGCCATGCGCCGCTATCAAGCGATGATGGGGGAGGTTCAGGATTTGAACGTCCTGCTTGCCGCGTTGGCTGAATTCATTAAAGCGGAGGAAGCAAACGACCCTGCCACGCAACGGTTGCGGGCCGAGTTTGTGCGGCGGCGCGAGCGGGTGATCCGCGGCTATATTGACGCCGCCCCCAAGCTCTGGTTGTTTTGGCCGCCGGAAAAACTATTGCCGCGCCGTACCACCAGGAAACACCGCTTCATACCGTGAAAACAGGCAGCCATAATTCTAGAATATGGTGGTTTGCATTGGTAATGGGGTTGGTGTATCTGCTCTCGATAGGGCCTAGCTACCGGTTGATGCGGATGCGGCATATTCAACACGGAACATTCATGACTTTGTATATGCCGACCATCTGGTGTTCTGATAATAGCCGCGTGTTTAACCGAATCCTTTTTTATTACTTAGAGTTCTGGTATTCGGATACACGCAATCTAACATTGTGGCTCGAGCAGCTTGGCAATTCTCAGGGGGCTGCTGTGCAAGAAGGTGCTGCAACAAACGGTGTCCCACCAAAAGGTGAATCGGAATCCAGGACGCGTTGAACTGCCTGAACAAGCTCGTGGGCGTCGACTTCACTTAGCCCCGCCGTAGTGATAGAATGACACAACAATGAACCTCTATCTCTTACGCCACGGTCTGGCAGCCGAGCGTGACCAGCAGAAATTCCCGGATGATTCGCTTCGTCCGCTTGTGTTGAAAGGTGAGGAGCGCATCGGGTTGGCGTGCGCGGCCTTGGAAACATTGGAGCTCTCGTTTGATTGGATTTTGTCCAGCCCGTATCTGCGCGCGTCCCAAACCGCCGAGATCGTGGCGGCGAAACTGGGTTTGCGGAAGCGGTTGAAATTATGCGATGAACTGGCCTGCGGCGGCGACCCCAAGGCGCTGATTCGTTACGTGTATCAGCTGCGGCCGGGGCCGGAGAATGTTTTGTTGGTGGGACACGAACCTGATCTGAGCCAGGTAATCTCGCTGCTAATTTCCGGCGGACCGGCAGTGGCGATTGACATGAAGAAAGGCGGGCTGGCCAAACTGGTGATCGCGGCGGAGCTTCGTTACGCCCGTTGCGCCACGCTTGCGTGGCTGCTTACCCCGAAACAGATGGCGTTGTTGGCGTGAGGGGAGGTGGGTTAGTCCGCCAACAGGAAGCGCAGATCGTCGAGCGTCAGACTTTGTGCGAACTTTTCTTCACCGAGCACGTCGGTCATCAGCGCGCCCTTTTGCTTTTGGAGGGCGCGGATTTTTTCCTCGATGCTTTCGCGCATCAACAACCGGTAGGCCATTACTTTGCTGGTCTGACCGATGCGGTGCGTGCGGTCAATGGCCTGGTTTTCCACCGCCGGATTCCACCACGGATCGAACAGCACCACGTAGGACGCGGCGGTGAGGTTGAGCCCGAAGCCACCCGCTTTGAGCGAAATCAAGAACACCGCGCCGCCTTTCGCGGATTGGAATTCCTTTACGAGGTCGCCGCGGTTTTCGGTGCTGCCGGCGAGATAGTAGTGCGGCCACTCGCGCTGCTTCACGGTTTCGCGCAACAGATCGAGCATGGTGACGAACTGCGAGAAGACGAGCACCTTGTGGCCTTCTTCCATGAGCGGTTCGAGCAGGTCGAGCAGAGCGTTGACCTTGGCGCTCTCAACCGCGTGCAACTTCTCGTTCACCAGCGCGGGGTGACAGCAAATCTGCCGGAGGCGCAGCAGCGAGGTCAGGACGTTGAAACGTTGTTCGTTGAGCTGCGCGCTCGTCTGGACGCCGAGCAATAATATTTGGGCGCGTTTGAACTCCGCCTGGTAGAGCTTGAGTTGTTCGCCTTCCATGTCGCAGAACAGATCTTCCTCCACGCGGTCGGGCAGGTCCTTGGCGACCTGGCCCTTGGTGCGGCGCAGCAGGAAGGGGCGGACGCGGGCGGCGAGCCGACGGCGGGCGAGGGGATCGTCCTGCGCGTTAAAGCGCCGGAGAAATTCGGTGCGATTGCCCAGGACGCCCGGCATGGCAAAGCTGAAAATGCTCCAGAGATCGAGCAGGCGATTTTCAATGGGCGTGCCGGTGAGACCCAGGCGGTAGTCGGCTTTCAAAGCGCGGGCGGCTTGGGCGGTTTGCGAGTCGGGGTTCTTGATGTATTGCGCCTCGTCGAGGATTACGGCCTGCCAGACAACTTTGGCAATGGCCGGCGAGAGCGAACGGAGTTGCGCGTAGTTGACGACGATGATGTCGGCTTCCGCCCGGGCAGTGGTGAGCGCGTCGGCGGTTTCGCCACTCCAGCGGCGGACGCGGAGGCTGGGATAAAAGCGGGCGGACTCGCTGACCCAATTGTCGGTCACGGACTTGGGGCAGACGACCAGCGAGGGATGGAGCGTGCAAGTTTGGGGGTTGAGAGCAGCATTGCGCAGCCAAGCGATCCAAGCCAGGGCTTGCAACGTTTTGCCCAGCCCCATGTCGTCGGCCAGCACGCCGCCAAAACGATTCGTGGTGAGGTACGCGAGGAAGTGGAAGCCCTCAACTTGATAGGGGCGCAGTTCCGCGTGGATCAGGTCCGGCAAGGGTGGGGCGACGCGGGTTCTTAATTCGCCCACCCGGCGGTGGATTTGTTCGACGCGCGCCGGGGCGAGGAATTTTTTCGCGGCTTCATCGGCGAGTTGCAGCGCGTGGAAGCGCTGGGGTTCGGCGGTGAAATCGCGCGGGGCGAGGCCAAGGCGGGCGAGTTGTTCGTCGTCCTCGGGCGTGAGGTTGAACTGCAGCCGCCGCCAGCCTTTCGTGCCGAGGCGCACATAGCCACCGCGCGCATTGAGGAGCAGTTTGGTTTCCTCCGGCGTGAGCGCGAGGTCGGCCACATTGAGGATGACTTTGAGATCGAACCAGTCAATGCCCGCCTCCTGCACGTCAAGGGTTACGGTGCCGCTGATGGGGGCATCGCGGAGCGTCGCAAGCTCGCGATCCAGTTCGACGGTGATTTCCGGGGGGAGATTTTGCAGCCACGCGACGAAAAGTTCGGGCGTTTTTTTGGTGAGCCGGAGCGTCCAGCCGCCGCCGTAGCTGGCCCATTTCACGCCAAGCGCGTCCAGCACGCGGGGAAAATGCCCCTGGGCCGAGCGATCGTGAACGGGGATGAACCCTTTCACCGGCTTGGCTGTTTTTATTCGACCCCAGCCCTGACTGGGCGTTTGCCAGCCGTGCGGGGTGAAGTCTTCTTTCTCCAATCCGTCCGCCTGGGCAGTGGGGCGCAGGATGATCTGTTCCGAGGTGCTGCCGGGATAGGTTTCCTTGAGTTCACAGATCAGGGTGACGGCGACGGGAATGATCTTGGTGCGCTCGGCGAGATGTTCGGGCAGCGGCAAGTTCAGCGCGTGAAGAAAGCGGATGCCGCCGGCGGTTTCCAGCGCGGGCGCGGGGATGACCTTGCGCGAGTCATGTTCAAGCGCGTTTTTGGGCGGGCCGGCGTAAATCGCTGTTTCGGTGATGTACAGCGTGGGGTGGCCACTCAGGACGAAGCGAATGGGAGGCGGTTCCTGACCCTCGGCGGTGGTGAGGCGGAGTTCGTAATCCTCCCCGTTTTTGGCCGGCGGATTCAACTGGAGCCGGAGCGGTTCGGCGGGGCGCGCGAGTGGTTCCCCGTGCCCATTCACAAAGCGTTCCGGCGGCAGGGCGAGACGGATCAGCCGGTTGAGCGGCAGCCGGGAGGCCTCCGAGTTGTAACGGATGCTCCACCAGCTTTCGTAGCTCCAGGGCTTGTACAGCGCGCTCCACAACGGCAGCGCGTCCGGCGCGATGGTGAGCGTGCCGCGCTCGACATTCTCGCCGAAGCGTTTCGCCTGGGCCTGCTTCAAATCGGCAAATGGGCCGTCCGGCTGGGTACGCCATTGCAGGCGGGCTTCCTCGTCGAGAAATGCCAGGCGTAGGTCGAGCGTGTCGGCCGTGGGCGCCACGCTGGGCTCATGGGAGGCAAACCAGTCTTGCCACTGAGCGACTTCTTTCTGCCGCTGCCACTTCTTGATGCCGGCCTCCAGGGTGGTGAAATCCGTGATGGCCTCCATGTAGCCGGGCAGGGGAATCTTCCGGCGCCGGAGTTCCACCGCCAGATAGAGCCACAGTTCGTAGTCGTCCTTGGGTTTTTTCGGCCACAGGTCAACTTCCACCCAGCCATAACCGAAATGGCGGGGAAACAACTGGCTGAGGTCATTTTCCGTAAGTTGGCGATAGCCGGCGTTGGCGTACAGGGTCTGTATCTTACGAATGAAGCCAGCTTCGGGGAAGTCCAGCGGGCGCCCGAGCTGGTCCACCAAGCGTTCATAGAGCGGCGAGGCCGGGGGTTGCGGCACCAAGGGGCGGAGGTCGCGCGGCGGCTTCTGCTTTGCGGGCTTGTTCGCGGGGGGCAGCGTCGGGATTGGTTTTGCGGGCGACTCTTCGGCCCAACGCTTCTGCACTTCGAGCATGGCGGCGACCGTGTGCTTGCAGTCGTAATGCATCGGGCAGGAACAGTCGGCTGCCCAGTTCCGATCCGCGTAGTTTAACGTGACGGCATAGTCCTCGCCGCCCCGGACAATGGCAGTGTAGGCCTCATCGGGCTTGACGCAGGTGACCTCGACCACCTGGCCGTTGGCGTGATAGGACCGGCCTCGCGCGCGAGTTTGCGCCGGTACCAGTCGCAAGAACCGGTCCGCCGCCCGCATCACCTTGTCGCGCTCACTCATTTGCGGCGGTGACGATGAAGGAGGCGGCCGGCGCGGGCAAGCATGCGTTTTGTTCGCCAAAAATGAGGTCGCGGGTGGTAAATCCGCTGACGATTGCAGGTGGGGCTGGTCAAGACTGCCTTTTGGTCCTACTGTTGCCTAACGGTGGCGCCGATCTATCCAAGCCCACGCCCCGCATCCCCCGGCCCGGCCGGAATTCAATATCATGAACGACCAGATCATCCAATTGCTGGAGCGCGAAGACTACGCGCCCGCCAACGTGCCGGAAATGCTCCAGCAACTCCAATGGCCGCCGAATCGGCAGCAGGAGTTGCAACGCGGGCTGCGCGGGCTGGAACAAACCGGCCAGATCACGCGCACCAAGGGCAATCGCTACATCAAGTCGCAGGCCGCCGATCTTATTCCGGGCCAGATCCAAATCAATCGCCAGGGCAAGGGATTCTTGCGGCCCGACGATGCCGGGGTGAAGGAAATCATGATCCCCGAAAGCGACACGGGCACGGCGTTGCACGGTGATCGGGTGCTCGTGCGGCGCAACGTGCGGGCGCGCGGGCTGCGACCGGAACGCGGTGCGGTGCAGGAAACGGGTTCGGTCATCCGCATCCTCGAACGCAAGCGCTCTCAGATCGTCGGCACGCTCCAGCGTGGGCGGCAGTTTCTCTACGTGATTCCCGATGACCCGCGGATGCCGCATGATATCTACGTGCCCGAGCCGCGCGATGTGGGCCGCAAACCCAACCTTGGCGACAAAGTTGTGGTCGAGTTGCTGGAATGGACCTCGCGCCATAACAATCCCGAAGGCGAAATCATCGAAGTGCTCGGCGCGCCGGATGAGGAGGGCGTGGACATGCTGTCCGTGCTGCGCCAATACGAGTTGCCGCTGCACTTTCCCAAACCCGTCCTCGCTGAAGCCCGCGCCAT